>JANYAL010000140.1 GCA_025361325.1 Bacteroidota bacterium | reverse complement strand
TGGCCAACAGCTATGTGGAATTAGGAATATTCCCTTAAAACATAACTATCTGATTATTATAAAGGTTCCGGTATTCATATACCGGAACCTTTTTATTTTATCAGGTCAGGTCAAACACTATGATCGTATTAAAAGCCATCTTCATCTCTTTTTATATCACTAATACACTGAATGTGTCTTTAATCGATACAAAGGATTGTTTCAAGGAACGAATGCTCATCTATCTAAAACATCTCAAATGTCTGATCCTGAATTATTTATGTAGATAAAAGGTATTCTTTACATTTTCCGGATAGCACGAAATGCTTGCTGGCAGTGGTTTTCATGGAAACAAATTACAACTTAATGCACACTAAACCCACAGCAAACCCACAGTAAACCACTAAATTTGTAGGTTACTGTGGGTTTGCTGTGGTATTGGTGCGGTATATATTATAATCTCTGGAGGCCCAATAAACGATCCTTCAGTGCTCTATTTAGACTGGGGTATATTATATAAATAGCTATGCATAGATCGGTCATGCGAGGGGAAATTCAGCTTATCCGGCTGGCTGTAATGGAAAGGCTGGAAATAAGAACAAAAAAAACTGTGGATAATTAGTAGCTAAATAGCTTCTGCCATATCAGGGATCTTGTCCGCTTTATATGCACCTGCATCCAGTTTCTTTTTTGTTTCTTCAAATGCAGTGAGGGTTAACTCTATATCCTCATCAGTGTGCACTGCGGTAGGGATAATACGGTAAATGATATCTCCTTTCGGGATAACAGGGTAAACAACTATGGAACAGAAAATATGGTAATTCTCGCGCAGGTCCATCACCATCTGTGAAGCCTCCGGAACATCTCCTTTCATATATATGGGCGTAACAGGCGAATTGGTATGGCCTAAGTCGAATCCCCTTTTCCTGAAACCCTCCTGCAACTTTTTAACATTCTGCCATAATTTTGAACGCAGTTCGGGCATGGTCTTTACCATTTCCATGCGTTTCAGCATCCCTTCCACGATCATCAGGGGCAGGCTTTTGGCAAAAATCTGGGAACGTACATTGTAGCGCAGGTATTTCAATACTGCTTTGGGCCCGCTGATAAAAGCCCCGATGCTGCCCATACTTTTTACAAAAGTGGAAAAGTACAGGTCTACCCCTGCCTGGCAGTCCTGTGCCTCATCGGCACCGGCACCGGTAGGGCCCATGTATCCAAATCCGTGCGCATCATCAATCAGTACGCGGAACTCGTATTTTTCTTTCAGTCCAACGATCTCCTTCAGTATTCCCTGTTCACCGTCCATGCCAAATACGCCCTCCGTGATCACCAAAATACCGCCGCCGTTCTTTGCCGCCATTTCAGCGGCCCGTTGCAGTTGTTTCTCACAGTCCTCCATATCATTGTGCTTAAACGCATAGCGGTGTCCCATATGCAGGCGAACGCCATCTACGATACAGGCATGCGCCTCAGCATCGTACACGATCACATCGCGCCTGTTTACAAGTGCATCGATGCAACTCATAATGCCCTGGTACCCGAAATTCAGCAGCATGGTATCCTCGCGTTTCACGAATCCGCTGATCACTTTTTCCAGTTCTTCATGGAGGGCGGTATTGCCGCTCATCATCCTGGCCCCCATGGGATTACCCATGCCGTATTTTGCCGCCGCCTCCGTATCTGCTTTTCTCACTTCAGGGTGATTCACGAGACCCAGGTAATTGTTCAGGCTCCATACAATCATTTCCTTTCCGCGAAATTGCATCCGGGGACCCAGTTCTCCTTCCAGTTTCGGGAATGCAAAATATCCGTGTGCGCGGTCCATATGCTGTCCGATGGGGCCACCGTCTTTCACTAACTTTTCAAAAACATCCATAGTATGATTAAAAATTAACAGTTAAGATTTAATAAATTATCAGATAAGTGACCGGCTTCCTGTTTTATGAAGCAATTTTTACCATAAAGCTTGCCGGAACTGCTGCAAAATTAAGGCATTAGGGCCAAAACACATAACATTGGCATAACCTGGCGGGAAGCCAAAATAGATGGACATTAGAATTATCTTTGGCAAAATTTATTATATGCGCCGCAAGTTGTTAACTATTACTTATAGCCTGTTTATTATTTCATTTTCCTTAACCGCTCAGGTCAACCGCCCTAAACTTGTTGTAGGGCTGGTGATCGACCAGATGCGTTGGGATTATTTATATCGGTACAATGAGCTGTATAGTGCAAACGGCTTTAAACGTTTGCTGAACCAGGGTTTCAGTTGCGAAAATACCCTTTTACCCTATGTCCCTGCTTATACAGCGGTGGGGCATACCTGTATTTATACCGGAAGTGTTCCGGCTTATACCGGTATCATTGGCAATAACTGGTTTGATAAGAATACCGGTAACAGTGTCTATTGTACGGATGACGCAACGGTATCTGCTGTCGGTTCCAATTCCAATGCCGGAAAGATGAGCCCTGAGAATCTTTGGGTTACTACCATAACGGATGAACTCCGCTTGAGCAATAACTTCAAAAGCAAGGTCATTGGCATTGCCTTAAAAGACCGGGGAGCTATTTTACCCGCGGGCCACAGTGCCAATGCCGCTTATTGGTATGATGATAAAGCGGGTAAATGGATCACCAGTTCTTATTATATGAATGCACTGCCGTCCTGGGTAAGCAGCTTCAATGATAAAGACCTGGCCGCATTATATATGGCTAATGACTGGAATACAATGTTACCCATCGGGAGATATGATCTTAGCACCGCAGATGACAAGCCTTATGAGAACCCGATCAAAGGGGAGAAGACGGTCACTTTCCCGCATAAGCTCTCTGCCATTGGCGCGGGGGATAAATATGAATCATTCAAAACAACTCCTTTTGCCAACAGCTATACCTTTGATTTTGCCAAGGCTGCTATCGACAATGAATCTCTGGGAAAAAATACGGTCACTGATTTTTTAGCGGTCAGCATTTCCTCAACTGATTATATCGGGCATTCCTTTGGTCCCAATTCCATAGAGATCGAAGATACCTACCTGCGGCTTGATAAGGATATCGCCGATTTTCTTCAATACCTGGATATGAAAGTGGGGAAAGGGAATTACCTATTCTTTTTGTCTGCCGATCATGGTGTGGCACAT
>JANYAL010000134.1 GCA_025361325.1 Bacteroidota bacterium | reverse complement strand
GCATACTGGCGCATGGTCCAAAGCCTCCCCCGGTACATGCTGGATTGTATGCCGCGTGTATAAGGGAATTTGCCGGGGGCTTCATCCATATGCACGGGACCGGTATAGCATTCCCTGATCTCTATCCCCGAATCCGTGTATATTTTTTTCTCTTCTGACATGAATACCTTACATGACTTTTTTGGCTTCAAAATTCAATGCACTGAGTACCACGGTACTTAATTCGGCCTGGGTAGTGGAAACATATTCCAGGATCCGCTTGCTCAGTTCAATGGCATTTTCCCGCGGTGGCAGGGTTGCAGCGATCTGGTTAATGATAAAGATATTCTGTTCCTTGAGGTTACCAATGGCCTTCCACATCTCAGGGCTCACATAGATCTGCTGGCTTACATTGTATTCATATTCTGAACGAAGGGCATCCAGCAATGACAGCTGCAGGTCTACCACCGTCATGCCACCCGAGGAGGTTCGTGACACCAGGTTCTTCAATGCGGCCCGGTCGGCAAATACGGTCAGGCGTTCATAGGCCTGCAGGCGCAGGCGTACCGTTTCAAGGTTGATGCCCAGCCTTTCCCTGATCTCGTCCTTCATACCTTTGAACTCTGCGAGCAGCCAGGCAATGGCGATGAAAAATAAGAAGATAGCGGCCAGGATGATGCCCTGCAACGTGCCATCGGACAGGTTCATAGTTCATGATTTATAACAAAAATAAGGCATTACTGTCATCTTGTTATGAACCTTCAAAACAGGATGTGCAGTTCAAAATCCCTAAATCGTAAACATACAACTGTATATAATGCATAATTTTGTGAAAAGACCAAATATGGAAACTTCAGTAACATCGCCTGTGACCTTTACTCCTTCAGCCCTGGAAGAGATCAGGAGGCTGATGAAAGCCGAGGGTTTTAACAACGATCACTATTTACGAATTGGTGTAAAGGGCGGTGGATGTACGGGCATGACCTACGTGCTTGGATTTGAAACAAAGACTGACAAGGACGAGCTTTTTTATATTGACGGTATTCCCTGCATCATGGACAGCACCCATGGCATTTACCTGGTGGGTATGGAGATCGACTGGAGCGGAGGACTGAACTCCAGGGGTTTCACCTTCCATAATCCGAATGCAAGCAAGACCTGCGGTTGCGGAACTAGTTTTGCGGTATAAGATCTTATTACATGAATTGGTATGACCGGGAGATTACCCTGGGAATGATAATAGTATAAAAAGTAAAAGCGCCCGTTTATTCGGGCGCTTTTATTATAGATCATTGAATACGCTACTTTCTGATGAATTCGCGTGGTTTGGTGTCAGCTGCACCCAGGGGCTTATCCCTGGCAAAGTCCACCAGGATAGGTGCTCCCACAAAAATGGAAGAATAGGTTCCTGTAATAACACCAATCAGCATGGCGAAGGCAAAACCGCGTGTTACTTCACCGCCAAAGATGAACAGGATGAGCAGGGTAAGGAAAACGGTCATGGAGGTCATTACCGTTCGGCTCAGTGTGTCGTTGATGGCGCGGTTGATGATGTTGGTCTTGGTGGCGCCCTTCATATCCCGGCTGTATTCACGTATCCTGTCGAATACGATAACCGTATCATTCATCGAGAATCCGATAACGGTTAGTATCGCCGCAATGAAGTGCTGGTCTATCTCCAGCGGGAAGGGTACGATATCCTTCATGAAGGAGAATACGGCCAGGGTAACCAGTACGTCATGGAATAAGGTAAGTATGGTTCCCAGTGAATACCTCCAGTCGCGGAAGCGGATGAAGATATACAGGAAGATGATCAGCATCGCAAAGATGGTGGCCTTGATGGCACCTCTTTTCAGGTCGTCCGAAATACTGGGCTGCACAGTGGTATGTCCCTGCACATATTTTGTAGCGAAATCCTTGTAGCTAAGGTCTTTCGGCAATACTTTCTTAAGTCCTTCGAATAATTTGGTCTGCACCAGGCTGTCTGCATTATCTGTTCCTTTCAGGTAGGAAGTGGTGATGTTCAGGTGCCTGGCATCACCTACGGTCTTGATCACGGGGAAGTCGCCACCCAGGGCATTCTTCAGGTCATCCCGTACATCATCGTTCTTCACGGCCTGGTCGAACTGAACATTATAGCTACGGCCACCCTTGAATTCCACACCCTGGTGGAAACCGTTAAAGAAGGAGGCAACACCCAGCAAAAGAACGAAGGCAGATATCACATAGGCCACTTTCCGGTATTCGATAAATTTGTAGCTGGCATGCTTGAATATCTTCCGGGATATGCCGGTGAAATAATTGAAGTGACGTTTCTTATTGGTCCAAAAATCTGTGATCAGCCTTGATACCAGGATACCGCAGAACAGTGACAGGAGAATACCGATAATCTGCGTAGTGGCAAAACCGAGCACTGGTCCCAGTCCGAAGTAAGCCAGTATGATCGCGGTCAGCAAAGAAGTAACGTGGGCATCGATGACCGGGGCCAGGGAGCGCCTGTAACCGTCATTCACCGACTGTTGATAAGACTTACCCTTGGTGAGTTCTTCCTTGATCCTTTCAAATATGATAACGTTGGTATCCACGGCCATACCGATGGTCAGCACCAGGCCTGCAATACCGGCAGCGGTGAGGGTAAAGCCCATGGCGGTGAGTACGCCAATGGTAAACAGCAGGTTCATCACCAGGGCCATATTGGCCACCCAGCCACCGGTATTGTAATATACCAGCATGAGGATGAATATTACCAGGAAGGCGATGGCAAATGCTTTTGCACCTCCGGTAACTGCCTCCTTGCCCAGGGTAGGACCCACTACCTGTTTTGCAACAATCTTTGCAGGGGCATCCAGCTTACCGGATTTAAGGATCAGTGCAAGGTCCTGTGCCTCTTCCACAGTAAAGCTTCCGGATATTTCGGAGTTCCCCCCTTCGATAGGGCCGGAAACATTTGGGGCGGAATAAACAATATCATCCAGTGATATTGCGATAGGCCTGTTCACATTCTTGGTGGTAAGCCTGGCCCATACTTTTGAACCGGTGGCGGTCATCTGCATTTTGATGGCTGGGCGTCCCATCTCATCATAGTCCTGCTTGGCCTCGTCTACACTTTCTCCTTCCAGTGGTGCCTTGTCGGAACCCGTCTGGGTCTTTATGGCATAGAGGGGGTAAAAACGCTGGTTGCCTTTATCTGCTTTGGCTTCTACACCGAACAGGAATTTACAGTCGGCCGGAAGGGCTGATCTTACCACATCATTGTTGAGATATTCAAAGAACAGGGAAGTATCTTTCAGGGCTACATTACCGATTGCAGCAGGAAAGAATTGTTTGCCATTCTTATCTGTTTGCGGGTTCAGGGGATTGATGACCTGGAAGAAGGGGTTCACATTCTTCTTGGCATTCAGGGAATCCGTTTTTTTAATTTTGCTTGTATCACCTGCTTTCAGTGTATCCACCACACCATTCAGGTAGTTGTGGAGGTTCTCATCCGCCACTTTCAGGGATGCGGCCAGTTCATCGATGCGGTACACTTCCCAGAACTGCAGGTGGGCAGATGCCTGTAATAATTTATCTACCCGCTCTTCATCTGTGACACCTGCCAGTTCTACATTGATAATGCCCTTGTTCTCGTCGAGGTTAATATTTGGCTGTGCCACGCCGAATTTATCGATACGCCTTACCAGTACACGGTAGGTCTCTTTGATGGCGCCTGTTGCGATTGTCCTTATCTTGGTGATGACGTCTTCATCGTTATCATTGATCTTTACATCTTTTCCAGGTCCGGCAAAGATGCCTGAGAGTTTGCCGGCGCCGTTTTGCTGGATGAAATTATTCCTGAAGAGGGTGATATAATCTGCATCGCTGCTTGTTTTCTGTGCAGTAGCCGAGCGCAGCGCATTGAGCAGTGCCGGTTCATGTGCGTTATTGCTCAGGGATTTCAGCAGCCCCTCCAGGCTAACGTCCATGGTAACACTAATACCGCCCTGCAGGTCAAGACCCAGGTTTAGTTCATTCTCCTTGCATTTCTGGTAGGTGGTCCCGATGAGGGGATAAATGGCTTTGTCTTTTGTACTGTCCAGGAGTCTTTGCGTCCTCACTTTCAATGCTGAATCCCTGCTTTCTCCTTTCAGATCTGGCGAAGAGGCCTTAACCATCTTTTCTGCTTTTGCCTTCACTGAACTTTCATAGTCTCGCACCACCCAGGTATAGGATAATTCCCACAGGGAGATGATCGTTAACGCAATCGCAAAAAACCAGACTAAACCTTTCAATTTCATAATAGTAATCTTTTAAGAGCTATGGTGTTGAATTTTAGAAGTGTGCAAAGATAGGGGAAAAACCGATTGCCCTTAATGACTTGTTAATTTTAGAATTATATTCATTTGCAGTGTAAACTTTTGATATGCCTGGTAAACAATTAACTGGTATTCATATTATTGCAGGCCTTGCCATCCTGCTCACCGTTGCCACAGTTAAACAAACGCGCAGCATGCCGCATTTAGAAAACAAGATGATCCTGACCGCACCGGGTGATACTACCTTAAAGAACAATGCAGGCAAGTTCCTGGAAGACCTGATGAAAGAGTACCCGCAATACTTTGAACAGGTATTGAAGCATTGGCGGGAATGGAATGTTCAGATCCTGTACACCCGGGTAGACCGGGATTCAAAGGGCAACCCCGAACTGCAGACCTTTCCCTTCCATGTTGATCCTGCCCGTTATTTTTATCCTGCTTCTACAGTAAAGCTGCCGGTGGTACTGCTAGCCCTGCAGCGGCTGAATGAATTGAAAGACAATGGAATAGACAAGAATACCACGATGATCACCGAGCGCGAAACGGCGGGTCAATCTGCCGTCTATAACGATCCAACCACCCCCGACGGGAGGCCTACCATTGCTCATTATATCAAAAAGATCCTGATGGTGAGTGATAATGATGCCTTTAACCGCTTATATGAATTCCTTGGGCAGGGCTATATTAACGCGGAACTGCACAAAAGAGGATATTCAGATGTCCAGATCCTTCACCGCTTGAGTATTGCCCTGAGCGAAGACGAGAACAGGCAGACAAATCCCATACAATTCATGGGTCCTGACCATAAAGTTCTTTATACCCAACGGGGGCAATGGAACAAGCAGCAATATGCACCCCGGAATGATCTCCTTGGACTGGGCTATTACAGTGGCGAAAAGCTGGTGAACAGCCCCATGGATTTCTCGCGCAAGAACCGTATCAGTCTTCCCGACCTGCATGAGATCCTGCTGAGCCTGGTGTTTCCGAACAAGGTACCGGCCAATAAGCGATTTAATATAACGGAGGATGACAGATTGTTTGTACTCAGGTATATGAGCCAGTTGCCAACAGAGAGTATGTATCCACCTTACAAAGCCGATACGCTCAATTACTGGCCGGCATACGGCAAATTCCTTTTATACGGTGCACAGAAAGGGCCCATTCCCGGGAACATCAGGATCTTCAGCAAGGAGGGGGATGCATACGGACAGATGGTGGATGTGGCTTATGTGGCTGACCTTACCAACAAGATAGAATTCTTTCTCTCTGCGGCCATATACTGCAACAGCGACGGTATATTGAATGACGACAAATACGATTATGAAACGATCGGCCTTCCCTTCTTAAAACACCTGGGCCGCGTGATATACAATATGGAACTGAAACGGGAAAGAAAAATACGCCCCGACTTGTCTCCCTTTGTTTTCGAGTATGATAAATAGTTATTTTTGCCGGCAAATAAAAACGAGCATATGCATCTTTCATCTCTGCTAGACAGATTCAATGAACCTGAAACACTTAAGATGGCCAAACTGGGCAGGGAATTAAGGTCAAAAGGCATCGACATCACCGATCTGAGCCTGGGGGAACCTGATTTCGATACACCGGAACACATCAAGCAGGCCGCCAAACAGGCCATTGATGAGAACTACAGTCATTATACACCGGTATCCGGCTACCCCGATCTCCGCCAGGCCGTTTGTACCAAGCTCAAAAGGGATAACGGACTGGATTACGCGCCCGAACAGATCGTTGTGAGCACCGGCGCCAAGCAGAGCATTGCAAATACCATCCTCAGCGTGGTGGATGCGGGCGATGAGGTGATCATCCCCACCCCGTATTGGGTCACTTATTCCGAGATTGTAAAACTTGCCGGGGGCGTACCCCGTTTCATCCATGCTTCGCTCCGGAACGGGTATAAAGTAACCCCGCAGGAATTGGAAGCGGCCATAACGCCCAAAACGAAACTGTTCATGTTCTCTTCACCCTGCAACCCCAGCGGTGCAGTATACACAAAAGCAGAACTCCGGGGACTGGCGGAAGTTTTCACCGCACATCCGGGAATCCTGATCATGAGTGATGAGATCTATGAATATATCAATTTTATAGGAACACACGAGAGCATTGCACAGTTCGGGTTCCTGAAAGACCGCGTAGTGATCGTGAACGGACTGAGCAAGGGTTTTGCCATGACGGGCTGGAGGCTTGGATATATCGCTGCTCCGGTAGAGATCGCGAAAGCCTGCGACAAGATCCAGGGGCAGTTCACCAGTGGCGCCAATGCTGTTACGCAGCGTGCTGCTATTACAGCACTCCTGGGGGATATGGTGCCTACCCATGGCATGTTGAAGGAATTCACCGTCCGCCGCAAGCGGGTGATGGAGTTATTGCAGGATATCCCTCATTTTCCCTGCAGTGAGCCGCAGGGCGCATTTTATGTTTTTCCGGAAGTGGATTACTATTTTGGAAAGGCCAATGGTGATACTGTCATCCAAAATGCTGACGACCTCTGCATGTATTTTCTCAATACGGCGCATGTTTCCACTGTAACCGGAAAAGCTTTCGGTGCACCCAACTGCATCCGTATATCCTTTGCCAACAGCATGGCCAATATTGAGAAGGGATTCCAGAAGATCAAGGCCGCACTGGCTGCACTACACTAACAGATCTTTAACCCTTATCTTTTTCAGATTCACGGCAAGAGAAAGTTAAAAGTTCAGCCAGTATTAATTTGTTAACCACCTGATAACAAGCAAAGAATATCCTAACTTGTATTTTTAGCATTATTAATTAATTTAAAACAGAAACATGAAAAAACTTCTTTTTGCAACTTGTATGATGCTTGGATTTGCAGGTATTACTTTGGCCCAGCCCCCTGTCAAGTCAAAGACCGCTACGAAGACTACCAAGGCCACTAAAGTGGCTGTAACTCCCGTAAAATCAGCCACCACAACAACCGTGGCCACATCTAAAACCACTACAACTACGCCGGTAAGAAAAGATGGTAAACCGGACATGCGTTTTAAAGTGAACAAAGAAACAGCAAAACCTAAGGGTCCGCTTAAAGCAGATGGTACTCCCGATAAGCGCTTTAAAGCAAACAAGAAAAGTTAGTGATCACCTCATATTCCGGTTAACACCTTATACTAAAAGAACACCCCGATATCCGGGGTGTTCTTTTTTTGTTACCTATCTGAATTATAGCCGAAGTTCAATGCTATATTAAGTTGCGGGATCTGCCCGCGTAGTTCAGAAAGCAAATCTGGCAGAGAAGCCGATTCCAGCTGCCTGGAAACCAACTTTAGATACCAGGTTCAACTCCGGCTTCCAGTCGAGCGAAAGATTCAAGGGTACAATGGGAAATTTGTAATCCAATCCAATGATACCTGCACCGCCTACCTGGTTGGTGGAACTGGTTGAGCCTACATATCCTCCTGCACCGATGAACCACTGCAGGTTTGATAAGGCGATAGGCCGGTGTATCTCATACAGGCCGCATATGGCGGTTCCGTCGCCAAAACTGAGGATGGCCTCCACCGCATTTCTACCGAAAAAATGCTTGAATGTGATACCGCTCTTGATGGCGGGTTCCGAAGAGCCCAGCCTCACCCCAATGGCATTGTGATATGATTCCTGTGCCCGCAGGGAAAAGGATAATGAACAGGTGATTGCTGTGAGAATCAATAGTTTTTTCATGTTGATTTTTTTTTATCACAGTAATCTAAAAACATGCCAATAATACGCAGGGGTATAAAAACTTATTCAGAATAACGTAAAAGCCTGTTGGAATGCTGTTAAGGATTTGCAAAAAAGAACTGGGCGCAGAACCTGGCTGTACTATTCAAACAGTTCCAGTTTATTCTTTGGCCTTCGCTTGTACAGCCATTTGAAATTCTTCAGTTCTTTTTCTTCAGCAGGGATTTGTCCCAGGGGATACAGGACGCCGTCTACATTATTGATGAATTTAACTTTGTTGAGTTCCCTGTTCACGAAATGGATATCGATGGCGTCGCCGTTGCTTTTGTTCATCCCGATGAAGGCGCTGTCCTCATCCTGCGGGTAAAAGATGCTTTCGGCAGGTGAGCCTTTCACCCGTATATAATCGATCAGCCCGTTGATGAAATACCCGTTCAGTGTTCTGCCCGACACCTGGTTATACAACCCTGTACCGGCCTGGTTGATGACCATACTGTTATTGAAAACAAATAGCCGCTTTGCTTTTTGTTTTTCTGTATACAGGTACATGGTATCGCCGGTAACCTGGGTCTTGTTATTCCATACCACCGGCTGGCCGAACAATTTGAACGTAGAGTCCAGGGTGGAGTAGTGGAGGCTGTCGCTCACGGCCTGCAGGGAATCGTTGTATATCCGTACATGGTAAAAGGCCAGGAAGTACCGTATGGTAGTGTCTGTTCCGGATGCTTGCACTGCCATTGTTCGCTTCAGGGTATCCTGCTGCGTTACCATCTTCCTTTCCAGGCTGTCGTATTTCTTCAGGCCGGAGAAAAGGGTATCGGCCGCAATGAATGTGCTGTCGCCATCGCGGTACAGTACCATCACAGGTTTCAAAGTGGCGAGGAAAGAATTCTGCACGGTATTCAGGTAGATAAGATTACCCAGCACGGTTACTTTGTTCA
>JANYAL010000040.1 GCA_025361325.1 Bacteroidota bacterium | reverse complement strand
GGCATCGGTATTCTCCTGGCGCCAGATCAGTGTATCGAGTATTGCCTCCAGGCGCTCGGGAGTTACCTGCTGTTTGGCATCGCTCCAGGCATTGTCCGGGTCAATATGGCTTTCCAGCATGAGGCCGCCAAAATCGAGGTCAACGCTCTTTTGTGCGATGGATTGCAGCATTGTGCGGTTGCCACAGATATGCGAAGGATCGCAGATCAGCAGCATGTCGGGAAACCTGCGCTTCATTTCGATGGGCAGGTGCCACATGGGGGCATTGCGGAATTCGGTATTTCCGTAGGATGAAAAACCGCGGTGTATCATCCCGATCTGTTTGATGCCGGCTTTCTGCATGCGTTCGATCGCTCCGCTCCACAGTTCCAGGTCGGGGTTGATGGGATTCTTGATCAGCACGGGTATTTCAACACCGCGCAGCGCATCCGCTATTTCCTGGACGCTGAACGGATTGACGGTTGTACGGGCGCCGATCCAGAGAATGTCCACATCAAATTCCAGGGCTACCTGCACGTGTTTATTAGTGGCCACTTCCACGGTGATGGGGAGACCAGTGAGCTTTTTGGCCTGCAGCAGCCAGGATAGGCCGATGGTGCCGATGCCTTCAAAGAGACCGGGTTTGGTACGGGGCTTCCAGATGCCGGCACGGAGTACATCCACTTTCCCTGTCGCGGCCAAACGTACCGCGGTTTGTATTACCTGCTCTTCGGTTTCCGCGCTGCAGGGGCCGCTGATGATCAGCGGTCGTTTGTTCCATTTTTCGGCTAACCCTTCTTTCATTGATCGTGTTACTGTTTGCATAGCAAAATTAATTTTATAAAACGAACATTTGATCTTTATTCAGTATCGTTGTGTCACGTACTTGTACTTATGAAATGCCTGTGGGCTTTTTGTTACTCATAAAGCCGCTACGGATAAACATATAAATACATCAAAAGCGAGGGGCCTATGTTTCTTTGTGCTCAGTTTTCGCCTTTGATAGAAATTGCAATATTCCAATCTGCTATACTCATTTCAAATTTTATCTCTCCCTTACCATGCATACCTGTTTCCCGCCAGCCTCTACGGCGATAAAATGCTTCGGCACGGGTTCCGGGCGCCGTACTGAGCCAGATGCTATGGGTGGTTTGGGTAAAATACCAGTGCAGCATCAGGTCATGTAATTGTTTACCGATACCCCTCGCCTCATATCCGGGGTGAATGAAGAGGGCCCAGATATTGTGATCCTGCAGGTCAGCGATGGCAAAACCTATGATCCTGTTGCCTGTTACAGCCACCCATCCCTTTCCCCTCCGGGTGATATAGTCTGCCACATCATGATCGGTCACCAGGGCAGGGTCAGACAGGCGGTTCTCCACAACGGTATTCCGCACTTGTTGAATCTGGGCTATATCATTCATTTCAGCTTCCCTGATCTTCATTCCATTTCATTTTATCTTTTGGTACCTTTCCCGGCTTTGTTCTTTTGTCTCATTTCTGAGTTTTGTTCGCATTACCCTCCTGCCTATTTCAAAATTCTTTTTATCTTATTCGCATTAACAATAAGTTCGTTCAGGTACTCATAATTCTCCTTCTCCAGGCAGCTCTTGAATTTCCGCAACTGTGCAATATGTTCATTGAGCACATCCAGTACATTATCGCGGTTCTGCATGAAGATGGGTACCCACATGGCAGGGTCACTCTTGGCGAGCCGTACGGTGCTCTCAAATCCCCCGCTGGCCAGTTCAAAGATGGCATCCTCTTCCTTCTCCTTTTCCAATACGGTGAGGGAGAGTGCAAAAGAGGCTATGTGCGAGATATGGCTTACATAGGCGGCATGTATATCATGGTTGGCCGGGTTCATGTAAACGCGTTTCATGCCAATGACATCATACAGCGCTTCCACTTGCGCCAGTGCAGTTGGTGCCGACCCTACAGCATCACAGATAACCGCTACCTGTCCTTTGAACGCGTCCCTGACCACCGCAGTAGGACCGCTTTTTTCCGTGCCCCACATGGGGTGGGTGGCCACAAAGCGTTTCCTGTTGGGATGGGCCTTAACGGTTTCCACAATTTTTTGCTTGGTAGAGCCTACGTCCATGACCACTTGCGTGCTTATATTATCCAGTATGGTGGGAAGAAGACCTACCGCAACATCTACTGGCACGGCAAGGATAACCAATTGGGCCGCCTCCAGTGCGGGTTGCAGGTCCATCGCCTCATCTGCCCAACCCAGCCTGAGCGCATCTTCCAGGTTATGCCTGTTATTGTCTACACCAATGATCCGCTCCGCCATTCCTGTTTCTTTAAGCCGGTTGGCCAGGGAACATCCGATAAGCCCTGTGCCGATGATGGTAGTTGTCATATTTTATAAATAAAGATCCCGGCGGTTGGGCCGGGATCCTGTAAGAGTTTAGTTGTTGTTAGTTGCTATACATGAACTAAAGATACCCGGTAGTTGCTTCGACCGAAATAATAATACTGCCAGTTATAGATAAGTGAATGGTTCATTGCGGGTTCAAATATAGGAAGAAATGATGCAATACAACCCAAAAAAATGCCCCCCTTAAGAATAAGGGGGGCTTCAACGATTGCTTGCCATATGAAAATCGGTATATTGTCCGGTTAGAAATAAAGCAATCCCGTAAACCGGAATAATAATTACTTCTTAACGGTTGAATCCATTTTCTTAACCAGGGAATCCATTTTCTTTACTGCAGTATCTACCTTCTTAACGGCTGAATCCATTTTTCCAACGGTAGAAGAATCAGTTTTAGTTGTCTTTGGGTCTGAACCGTTGTTGCAGGCTGCAAAAGACACAGATACCACTGCAAGTGCCAAGATTACTTTTTTCATGTTTGATTTTTTTTATGTTTTAAATTATAATTTCATATTTATACCCGGTTCGGAAAAAAGTAACCCTACGGGAATAAAATTTATTTTTACAGGATCGGCAGGGTTACCATTCAACGGGAAACGTATTAATATAACGCGGTGAGCACATCAGACAAGGAAAAAGGGTTACTGGAAGGTTTGGCTTTGAGCGACAGGCTATCCATTGAGACCATTTACAGGGAACATTACGCTATGATCCAGGCTTTTATCCTGAATAATAGCGGAAGTCCGGATGAGGCCAAGGATATCTTTCAGGAAGCGATGATGGTATTATATGAAAAAGCGATTTCCGGAACTTTTGAGCTCAATTGCCTGCTAAAGACCTATATCTACTCCGTATGCAGGAGGCTCTGGCTCAAAAGGCTGCAACAGTTACAACGATTCCCGTATTCCGGGGAGGCCATTGTGGAGACTGTGCCGGTTGAGGAAGATCTTGAATTTCAGGTGAGGCGCAATGCAGATTATAACCTGATGGAATCGGCGATGGGAAGGATTGGCGAACCCTGCAAAAGCCTGCTGGAAGCCTATTATGTAGGAAAGAAGAACATGCAGGACATTGCGGCGGAATTCGGGTATACCAATGCAGATAATGCAAAGACACAGAAATACAAGTGCCTGATACGATTGAAAAAGCTATTTTTTGCACAATATAAAAACAAGTGAGACCATGGATGATATTTTACTTTTACAGGCTGTTGAGCGGTATTTGAACGGTGACATGCAGGCCGAAGAGCGGACATTTTTTGAGGACCTCCGCAAGAGTAATGCAGAGATCGACCAGCTGGTGGTGGAGCATATTTTCCTGCTGAATGAACTTGATAAATTCGGGAACACCCGGAATTACAAACACGCCATACAGGAAGTGCAGGTTAAACTGACCCGGGAAGGAGTCATCAGCAGTGCTGCCTTAACGGGTAAGGCCAGGGTAGCCTATATGTGGAAGCGCTATAAGCGTGTTGTGGCCGTGGCGGCAAGCATTGCCGGCATCGTTTCCATCATCACCGTTGTGCTGGCGTCTATTTATAACAACAACAAATCCAACAAACAACTGATCCAGCTGAGCACGGAAGTAAATGCGCTGAAAAAGGTACAAAGCGCTACCAATACGGAACTGAGCAAGGTCAAGGATAA
Organism: Bacteroidota bacterium; assembly: GCA_025361325.1. Taxonomy (GTDB): domain Bacteria; phylum Bacteroidota; class Bacteroidia; order Chitinophagales; family Chitinophagaceae; genus Ferruginibacter. Next base: position 672 of record JANYAL010000040.1, on the reverse strand, counting down.
GATCAATCCTACAGAGACCTTTCGTTCCGGCGGTACAGGCTTCCTCATCGACGGCAAAGGATACCTGATCACCAATGCCCACGTGTTGAAGGGCAGGACCATCATTGCCACCAATGATAAGGGGCAGCAGTTCTACGCCAGGCTTTGCATGAAGGATGAAACACGTGATATTGCGGTACTGAAGATCGATGATAAGGATTTCAAGCCCTACCCTTCCCTGCCCTACAGCATCTATAATTCAGTGACCCTGGCTGAGCCTCTTTTTACAATGGGTTATCCCAAGGATGAGATCGTGTATGGTGAAGGTTATCTCAGCAGTGAAACAGGTTATAAGAGCGATACCCTTACCTACCAGATCTCCATTGCTGCAGACCATGGCAACAGCGGGGGCCCGGTACTGAACAAAAACGGTGACGTGATCGGTATCCTCACCGACAAATCGGAAGGCGGGTCCGTATTCGCGGTAAAATCGATGTATATCTTCAATGCGGTGGAGAACCTGAAGAAGGACACTGCCTACAGCAATATCCGGCTTTCGAATACCAATACCATCAAAAGCCTGATCCGGGAACAACAGGTGAAGAAAGTGAACAACTGTGTCTTCTCCATCAAGAGCTACGAATAAGACACCTGTTTGGGTGCATATCATACAAGAAAAAGCTTCCGCTACGG
>JANYAL010000025.1 GCA_025361325.1 Bacteroidota bacterium | reverse complement strand
GGAAACTTTGATTCCGTATTTGCGAAGGTCGAGCATGATGGCCTGGGTAAAGCCCACCAGTCCGAATTTACTGGCATTATATGCAGCCCCGTTCTCAAAGAAATTAGTGCCTGCCAGGCTGGCAATGGTTATAATATAACCTGCAGACTGCTTCAATGCTTCAACACCCGCTTTTACGCTGTGGAACACACCAGTTAGGTTGGTATCGATCGTTTCTTTCCATTGTGCTTCCGAAAGTACATCGATGGGTGCAAAATGGCCAACCCCTGCATTCGCTACCAGCACGTCCAGCTGTCCCCAACATTCCAATATGGTCTTTATGGCATTGGCCTCATCCTGCATGGAGCCCACATCAGAACCAATGGCGAGTACACGTGAAGGATCACTGCTCAATGAAGCAGCAGCCTTTTTTGCTGCATCCAGGCTGCGGCTGCTTATGGCCACATTCATACCCTGGGCGAGTAAGCTGGCGGCAATACCATACCCGATGCCCTTGCTGCCCCCGGTGATGTAGGCTGTTTTGCCCGTCATGTCATTTTTCATATACGTCATTATTTTTGTAAGAAGGATTTGAGGCTGCAAAGTAATGCAAAGTCAGTAAGCAGGAAACAGAAAACCTGCACCTGAATGGTAAGTCACCAGGTACAGGCCACCCGGATGGTTGTGTTATGAACAAAGATGTTCATGAATGGAATTTCATCTTGCCCACTCCACGGCTCCCGGCATCATCCAGCACAGGCGTTACAGCCAGGTCAGGTACGCCGTTCCAGTTGAGGACCCGGGCAAATACGGCCCGGTATCATTGATCAGCCAGGTATGGCTTTGAATCCAAAACAGGTATTTACATGATTTTAGTGAGGTAAATGCAAGGCGGAAATGGCCGTTAAAAAGAGAGAGTAAATTACGCATTTTTCTTACACCGCAGGAACAAATTAAATTTAACTAACAGGAAATTAATATTGCCCCGGGGGCGGTAATTATTAAATTCATCATACGCTGTTCTTTTATTGTGTCAACTGTTTTAGCTTTGGCAATACTATACAATTAACACATCTTTGAGCGCATGATTGCCAAACTAAAACAACAGTTAGTAAACAGGTTCTCGGCCAATACTACGGAAAAGACCATTACAGCCCGCTTGCAGGAGATAGCCGGAATGGAGAAACAATCCTTTCTTCAAAATCTTTCCACAAGTGAACAGGGGATCTCCTCTGATGAGGCAGTGCAAAGACAGGAAACCTATGGTCTCAATGAGGTACAGCATGAGAAAGCTCCTTCCTGGTATAACCAGTTGTTTCATGCCTTCCTTACCCCCTTCAACGCCCTGCTCCTCATTGTAGCCCTGGTTTCACTGGTAACCGATATCCTCCTGGTAAGTCCGGCAGAAAGGGAATACAAGACCGTTATCCTCGTAGCGTCCATGATGCTGCTGAGTTCGCTCCTTCGTTTCTGGCAGGAGTACCGGAGCAATAAGGCCGCCGAGCAGTTGAAGAGCATGATCAAAACGACTGCCACGGTGCTCCGCCTCCCGGAAGGGAAAAAGGAAATTGACCTGAAAGAACTGGTGCCCGGCGATATTGTTTTTCTGTCCGCCGGAGATATGATCCCTTCAGATTGCCGCATCCTGCAGTCTAAGGATCTCTTCATCAGCCAGTCGATGCTCACCGGTGAATCGCTGCCCGTTGAGAAAAGGGAGGCACCGGTACCGAATCCAACGGAAAAATCCTGCCTGGAACTGGAGAATATCTGTTTTATGGGTACTAACGTGGTGAGCGGATCAGCGCATGCGATGGTGGTCACAACCGGAAGTCTCACATATTTCGGCTCCATCAGCAACGCTATAACGGTGCGGAATACGGAAACGAGTTTCGACAAGGGAGTCAACAGTGTTAGCTGGCTGCTGATACGCTTCATCATAGTGATGGTACCACTGGTATTCCTGATCAACGGGTTTACCAAAGGTAACTGGCTGGAAGCTTTCCTGTTTGCCATCACGGTAGCGGTTGGGCTCACGCCCGAAATGCTGCCCATGATCGTTACCACCAACCTGGCCAAAGGTGCCCTCAACATGAGCCGGCAAAAGGTGATCATCAAACGCCTCAACGCCATACAGAACCTGGGTGCCATGGATGTACTGTGCACCGACAAGACCGGAACGCTTACCCTCGACAAGATCGTACTGCAGATACACCGGAACGTGTACGGTGAGAAGGACCTGGAAGTGCTGAAATGGGCCTACCTCAACAGTTATTACCAGACCGGCCTGAAGAACCTGATGGATATGGCTGTGCTGGAACACGGGGAAGTACACAACCTGCTGGAGCTGGAAGCACACTATACCAAGGTAGATGAGATACCCTTCGATTTTCAGCGCAGGCGCATGTCTGTGATACTTAAATTGGATAATGGTAAACATTTACTGGTATGCAAAGGCGCGGTAGAAGAGATGTTACCTATCTGTACCTATGCGTATGACCCCGGTGAAGATCACCAGCTGCATATGGAATCGGATAAAGCTATCCCTATGGATGAAGCCATGCGCAATCATATACTGGAGATGCGGAAGGAATATAATGAGGAAGGATTACGCGTGCTGCTGGTTGCCATCAAAGAATTTGAACCCCGTGAACTTACCTACTCCGTGGCAGATGAATCTGATATGACCATAACAGGATTCATCGGCTTCCTTGACCCCGCCAAGCCTTCCGCAACGGCATCCATCAAGGCGATGCAGGAACTGGGCGTAAGCGTTAAAGTACTTACCGGCGACAATGAGATCATCACCAGGAAGATCTGTCGGGATGTGGGGCTGGTGGTCCAGAACATTCTGCTCGGAAATGAAATTGAGAACATGGACGACACCCTGCTTACGGAAAAACTGGAGGAGACCAATATCCTGGCCAAGCTTAGCCCCATGCAGAAATCAAGGATTATCAAACTGCTGCAGGCCAAGGGTCATACCGTGGGTTTCCTCGGTGATGGTATCAATGATGCCCCGGCCTTACGGGAAGCCGATGTGGGGATATCAGTGGATACGGCAGTGGATATTGCCAAGGAGAGTGCCGACATCATATTACTCGAACGCGACCTGATGGTGCTGTACAACGGTATCATCTATGGCCGCCGCACATTTGGCAATATCATCAAGTACATAAAGATGGCGGCCAGCAGTAATTTCGGGAATATGTTCAGCGTGCTGGGAGCAAGCGCATTCCTGCCCTTCCTGCCTATGCTGCCTGTGCAGATCCTCACCCAGAACCTGATGTACGATATCAGCCAGGTATCCATACCCTGGGATACCATGGACAAGGAATTCATCGATAAACCTCAAAAATGGAATGCCAGCGGCATCAGCCGGTTTATGATGTTCATTGGTCCCATCAGTTCCATCTTTGATTATGCCACTTTCGCTATCATGTATTTCTTTTTCAAAGCCAATATGCCGGAGCACCAGAGCCTGTTCCAGAGCGGGTGGTTCATAGAAGGACTACTCTCCCAAACCCTTATAGTACATATGATCAGGACCAGGAAGATCCCCTTTATACAGAGCTGGGCCACGGCACCCGTACTTGCACTGACCTCACTGGTGATGGCCATCGGCATATACATTCCATTTTCCCCGCTGGCGGCAACGCTTATGATGGAGCCGCTGCCCCTGGCTTATTTTCCCTGGCTGATCGGCATTTTATTTTCCTATTGCATCCTGACCCAACTTATTAAAACCTGGTTCATTAAAAAATTCAATTACTGGCTATAATGAACACTTTTCATATTTCACCAAAACAAGTAAAATCATGAAACATCTTAATCTGCCTTCCATCGAAGATCTGTTAAAGCGTCACAAACCTGCAGGTAATACAAATGTCAAGCACCTGGAAAGTATGAACAGGGTCGATAAACTAGCCCTGTGGATCACCAATCACGTGGGTAGCATGGGGTTCTTTTTACTCATTTTTCTGTGGACATTGATCTGGCTGGGCTGGAATACCCTTGCTCCTGAAGCCACCCGCTTTGATCCCTACCCCGCCTTTGTACTGTGGCTGTTCATCAGCAATATGATACAGATTTTCCTGATGCCCCTCATCATGGTAGGTCAGAATCTGCAATCCAGACATTCTGAATTACGGGCCGAAGAAGATTATTTGATCAATAAGAAAGCAGAAATGGAGATCGAGACTATACTCAAGCACCTCGAGAACCAGAATGATATGATTTTACAAATACTAAAGCACCTGGAGAAGAAGGAGATTGGCAGCCAGGGGAGCTAACTGAGAGCCCTTCTACTTCGTTCAGGATACAAGAGATTAAAGGATAGGGAGCCATAGGGGAAAAGCTTGAGTCTTAGTACAGAACGGTATTCACCCATTTAATTGTATAAATAAGCATTGAGCGAAATGAACAAATAAAAAAGGAGTTAGTAATTAAACCATCTCTTTTTTTCCATTTCTCCTTTGGCCCCCTGCACAAATAATTTTACGTACAGAGCGAAACGTAGTGCCCTATTCCCTTCACTTTATTTATGTATCTTGATTTCAAATGAAGTAATAAGTCCCATGGTGGTCATGAAAAAATTCAAACTGTGTACCTGTTCCATCATCGTCCTGATCCTTGTTTCCTGCACTGTGAACAGGCATACCACAGGAAATGAAGTTCCGGATTCCCGCAACCGCAGCGGCCGTTTCCTGTTCCTTTCCGATGCACACCTGAACACCTTTAACGACAGCACGAAGTATGGAGATGATACCGGCCTTGGCCTCTGGAAGAGCTTCCTGGCCAAGGCTGATGCATTGATCAGCAGCCAGTCGCCCGATTTTGTGATCTATACCGGCGACCTTCCCGCACACTATACCTGTAACGGTGGGTGCTACCTGCCACCAGATGGCCGGGCGGCACATAATACCAATCTGGGAACCATACTGATGGACCTGCGTACCCTGGTTGCCCGGCGGCATATTCCTTTCCTCTATGTACCCGGCAATAATGACGCCATCGCCGGCAATTATTATTCTTTTGCCGATGAAAAACAGCAGACCCTCTTTTCACTGATATCGGAAGCCGGTAATCCTTATCCGGCACTTAATGTAAATGCTTCCGGGTATATTGCTCCCTGCATGGTCTCTAACCCGCATCCTGAAATGGGGTATTATTCAGCCCGGCCTGTCAGGGGACTTCGTGTTATCATACTAAACACGGTCATCTATACGAAGAACTTCCACCCTGCGGATGGCACCACGCAAATTGCCGACGGGAACGAACAGATGCAATGGCTGGAGGCTGAATTGAAGGATGCCGTATCTACGGGTGATAAAGTGTATATCGCCATGCATATACCCCCGGGCCTGGATGCTTTTGGCTCTCAGAAAACACCTTCCCCAACCTGGGTACATGTACCCGGGCAAACGCAAAGCTGGCTGAACAGTTTCCTGGAGCTTGTATCAAAATACCAGCAGACTGTTACCGGCGTATTATACGGGCATACCCATATGGATGAGTTCAGAAGGCTGTACGATTCCAGTGGTACAAAAATCACCGGGGTGGCCATCAGTTGTCCGGGTATCACCCCTAACCACCTCAACAACCCCGGTTTCAAAATGGTGCAGTACGACAGGAAGAGTAAGGCACTTCTGGATTTTACCACCTATTACACCACACCCACGGCCAGGTATTGGGGCGACAGCACCTATTCCTTCAATAAGGTCTTTCATTTTTCCAATACAAATACGTTGTATCAGAATATAAGTTCTGCTTCGCTTGATGAACTGGTGCCCGGCATGAATACGATCTATATGGTGAAGAATGGTTCTGCATTGTATAATATAAGACCTGCGGTGGAAGTAAAGTTCGGGCAGTAGCTAACCGGGTATTTATAAAACCATAAAATGAAATGTGTTGTGCCATTTAATAAACGCGCTAACAAAATGGCGGAGTCTAATGATCAGGGAACCAACCCAGGAAAGGGGGGGGGTAATCTTTCCTGGGTGCCTTTTTTTGTTTCTTTTTCGGACAAGCAAAAAGAAAGAATAAGATCATTAAAAATAAGCTACAATATAATAGTATCTTTTAGAAATTTAATAGCACAACACGTTAATATACTAATGAGCATGGGGCATTAAAAATTGAGCATTTGTAGTAGGGGGTTGCGGTTACATAAACCCGGACACAGTCCGGTTGATTTGGTAGACACAAGTGTTCCGTTAATATCACCTAAAACGATATTGATCTGTACAGGAACACTTGCGCCAGAGGTGGGCGACAAATATATTCTCTGTGAAAAGCTTCAGCTCTCATACTTTCCTTAAAACTTAACCAGGTCATTCTACTTTCAGGGTAAAACTGTTTGAATAAGCTTTCATATCCGGCCGATACATACATTGTAATTCTGCAATTCCATTGTAGAATATTCCCTTTTGGGAAATAACCGTTTCATAACTTATTTCCGAACTGCCCGATGGGATTGATTCTATGAAAAAGCGAATGCCAGCATCACTCACGGATTTGTAATATCTGAACCTGTTGGCATTTTCATAACCACTGAGTGCATCCATAGGTTCCTGGCAAGCCGAGCGATTATCATTATTATTGTAATCCCCTCTGGAGTAAGTGTTCCTTTACAGATCAATTTCATAGCAGGCACAAGTGTTCCCATTATGGTTGCGTAAAAAATAGTTTGTTCGGGGTGGGAACACTTGCACGAAAGGGGTCTTTGAATGCTTCTAAAACAACTTTTGCTTTGAATTCTGCGCTGAATTTGCGCCGGCTTTTCTGTGTCATAATTGGTAATTTAAGATTTAATAATTATATCTTAACTACCTGTCCTAAATTTAGGGTACTTACACTGCAT
>JANYAL010000014.1 GCA_025361325.1 Bacteroidota bacterium | reverse complement strand
AAAAGGAACTGGATATAAAAACTTTTAAATATCTAAATAACTACAATCCAATATTTAATGGTACCGGTTTAGATCTTCATAAATTAAATATTAGGGCGATATATACAAGTGTAAAAATGGAATAAAAATACCGTTGGAGTTTAAAAATTGCAGGAAATACGATGATAGTCACTATTGATAACGCTGAACATTATACGTGGGGTGCCGCTAATGATGGCTGGCATTTGCTAAAATCAAAAGGCTTAAGTGTCATTATGGAACGAATGAATCCTGGGGTTTCCGAAGTTATGCATTGTCACCAAAACTCTCAACAGGTGTTTTTTATTCTATCCGGTATTGCAGATTTTGAAATGGATGGCAAAGTAGAAAAACTTATGGCAAACCAAAGTATTCGTGTTTCACCTAAAAAGTTACATAGAATTTCTAATTCTCATTTAGAAGACTTAAGATTTATTCTTGTATCAGAACCTTCTGTACATAGGGATAGAATCGAAATATTGGATTACACATCAGAACAAAGCGAATATTTAAAAACTTTGAATTTAGAATGGCTTGAAAAGTACTTTTCTATTGAGCCGAATGATTCTGTTCAGTTAAGCACTAAAAACACGCAGATGAAAAATTTACTGCTCCTCATACCGGTCTGTTGTATGACCGTATCTTTATCCTTTGGACAAACCTACACCGACTGGAGTAAGTTCAAATGGCTGATGGGTGAATGGGCCGGCGAGGGAAGCGGTAAACCCGGAGAAGGAAAAGGATCGTTCTCACTTAAAGAAGACCTGGGAGGAAAAATACTGGTAAGAAAGAACTATACAGAATACCCGGCAACTAAGGACAGGCCGGCAACCATTCATAACGACCTGATGGTGGTGTATACCGACTTTTCCGGAACGCCGTCAAAAGCCATATATTTCGATAATGAAGGTCATACCATCAACTATACTTTTCATGCTACGGAGAAATCGATCGTTTTCATCAGTGAAAAGATCCCACATGTTCCTGTATTCCGGTTGACCTATGAAATGATCGATGCAACGACCTTGAACATACGTTTCGAGATGTCGGAGGATGGAAATACATTCATGATCTATACAGCAGGTAAATGCATAAGAAAATGATCAATCATCACCATTGTTATCCCATACGGCTTACCGCCTGATCCATTTATCTTATTGATATAAGTCGGCTTTTTTTTGATGAGTTGCTTGCTGCTTATCAATGTGGTTATACACATAATAACTCTATTAATCCACTTATTGAATAATACAGGGTAATTATCTTTTTTATTATTCAATGCTTTTATACATTTACTTTAAATTATTTATTTATCAACTGTTAAACCATTACGCTTTATTTTATTCTAACCCATATGAGTACAAATACAATCGCCCAGTCAAACAAATCGGTCATCAGAAATCACCAGTTCGCGTCCATCATGCAGAACCGGTTAAATGGACAGAAAGCACTGCACGTCAATAAAAGTTTTTCCCCAGGTGAGGTGATCTGTAGTTTCAAAGCCGGTATCACCCAGTCTTTCGCAACCTACCTTACCGTGCAGATCGAAAAAGATACGCATATCACCCTGGTTCCGGAATTCCTGCAATATATCAACCATAGCTGCGCGCCGAATGTGTTCTTTGACACCACTACCATGCAACTGATCTGCCTGAGACCCCTTCAACACGGTGACGAAATGACCTTCTTCTACCCGTCTACCGAATGGGAGATGGCACAACCCTTTGTTTGTAATTGCGGCGATGACTTATGCCTGCAACTGATCAACGGTGCATCTCAGCTGTCGGAGGAGACCCTCTCCAGGTACCGCCTGACCGATTTTATCAACACACAGTTAAACCACAAGAACGCCCGGTAACATTCTATAACTGGTATGGCTCCTTCTAACCCATTTTTATCTGCAGTTCCGCTAAACCAGCTGTATGTATGGGTGCTTGCCCCCCTCCTCGAGTCGAGCGATCCCAATATTGATTACTATTACGATTTTTCACAGAGCATCGCGGAATATACCAAGGCATTCAATGAACTGGATGTGGAATGGAAATGGCAGCCCGTTACCCTTAAGAATTATAAAAAGGTCATTGAGGGTATCGTCAAAAAAAGTGAGAAGGACAATAAGATACACCTGGTCTTCAATATCTGTGATGGCGACGAAGTGAATGGCACCCCCGGAATATCTGTGGTAAAGCTTTTAGAAGAAAAGGAATTGCTCTATACCGGGAGTGATGAATATTTTTATGAGATCACCACTTCAAAGATCCCCATGAAACAGGCCTTTGATGCAGCAGAAATTCCAACCGCAGCCTGGGAACCTATTACCACCATTGACCAGTTCCTGGGTGATACCATCAAAAAACTAGGTTCCCCGGTGATCGTAAAACCCTCCGTTTCGGGCGGCAGCATGGGTATTGGTATCAGGAATGTGGTGAACACAACCGAAGCGCTGAATGAACAGGTACAGCAAATGTTTACAGGTTACCGCGGATGGAAACTCACCAGCGACGGTATCATAGCAGAATCCTTTATCAACGGCCCCGAATACACGGTACTGATCGTGGGTTCCTATGATAAACCGGGCAATGCAAAAATATATGAGCCTGTTGAACGGGTCTTTCATCCCTCTTTACCTGATACAGAAAAATTCTTAAGCTTCGACAGGCTCTGGGAGATCTATGAGGAAGAGAAACCCATGCCCAGCGAGGGTAATTTCTATGAATATGCACTGCCTGACAAATCTCTGGTCGATGAGATCAAAAGAATCAGCTGGGATGCCTATGTAGCCACCAAAGGAAAGGGCTATACCCGTGTGGACCTGAGGATGGACAAGGACTCCGGGAAGATATATGTACTGGAAGTGAATGCCCAATGCGGCCTGAGCGAGGATGAGGAATACACCTCCATTGGAGCCATATTACGGCTCAGCGGAAAGACATTCACCCAATTGATCGTGGCCATCATCAATGATGCCTACCAGAGAAGGAAGATAACCGGAAAAGCGCTCAAACGCAAAGGCTCGCTGAACGCGTAACAAAATTATGAAATGAGAATTTGCGTATTGCAACCCGATTATTCAACCTCTGATGTTGATTACCAGAACTATGATCCGCAGCGTGACCTTAGCCACCTGATCCCCGAAGCCTCATTCGATCATGTATTCCTGAATAAACTCACCACCTACAGGCAATTAAAGCAACTTAGAAAAAACAAGTACGACATCTTCGTCAACCTCTGTGAAGGATACCTGGAATGGGAGATCCCGTCCATCGATGTAATCTATGCCCTGGAGCAGCTGAACCTTCCTTTCACCGGTCCAACCTCTTTATTATACGATCCACAAAAGGAACTGATGAAATATGTTGCTTATACAGAAGGCGTGGGCACCCCTGCCTATGCGTTGATCGAAATGGAAGAGGAAACAGAATCGGCCTGTCAACACCTCAGGTTCCCGCTTTTTGTAAAACCCGCCAAGGCAGGCGACAGCCTGGGGGTGGATGAACACAGCCTGGTGCAGAACCTGGACGAACTGAAACAAAAAATTGGTACCATCCTTGACGAGTATGGTCCCCTGCTGGTGGAGGAATACATCGCCGGAAAGGAATTTACTGTCATGATCGCTGCAAACGCCCGGGATGAACGCTTCGTTGATAGCCCGGAGCGAACCTGCACCGTGTTCAAACCGGTAGAATATATCTTCCCCGAAGGCAACCATTTCAAGACATACGCATTAAAGACCTCCGAACTGCACCCCAATGCAAACATACCCTGCAATGATCCGGAACTGGAAGAACGGCTCAAAGAAGCAACACGCCGCATCTTTAATGGTTTTGGTGGCGTCGGATATGCCCGGCTCGACTTCAGGGTAAATGAAAATAAAGAGATCTTTTTCCTGGAAATTAACTTTACCTGT
>JANYAL010000412.1 GCA_025361325.1 Bacteroidota bacterium | reverse complement strand
CCATCAACACCACCAATAAAAACTGTTTTACCAGTAGGATCAGCAGCATCAGCCAAAATAGCCCTGATCCTACCTGAAGTTACACCACTGTTGGCCCGTGAATTCCCATTGGAGGGCCCGACCGCATCACTGTTTGGGCCCCTTTCTGTCCAGGTGCCATATCCAGTCATAATCTGAAAAGGAAGTATCTTTTGTAAGGAATCTGTATACAAGAGAGAATGTATAAGCCGGTCGGCAGGGATTTTGCCGGTTAAAGGATCTCTAGTGCGGTTAAATTCAAATTCAGCAGCTTTATCAGGTCCGTCATAACGCTCAATGGAAATATCTGAGGAAGATTTTATTTGTGAACAACTGCAAATAAAGCAGAAAATTGATAGTACACATAAAAGCCTGTTTGCCTTATCATAGCAGAATGCAGTCATTCTTTATCAGTTGGTATGATTAAACGCATTACGAAGATAAAATGTTTATGCTTTACTATCGTGGAAATATCCGTGAATCTGAAGCAGAACAAAAGTTGAACAGTTTACTTGACAATAAGTTGCATTGCAAGCGTGGTTGCCCGAGTCATAAAGTGTAATAGTTAGGACTTAATCTGACAATTATGAATTTATTTTGTTTTAGTTTTATAGGGATAGAAATTAAATTTGTTTAAGCTGCTGAACCTGTGTTCTGAAGCTTTTGGTTTGCTAAAGTTAAAGATTCTGAAAATGTTTGCATTGGGGTCTTTTCATATTAATTGGTAATTTAAGATTAAATAATTATATCTTAACTACCTGCCCTAATTTTGGGGTACATCATATAACTCCATTACTCACTCAAATATAAAACAATGAGAATCAAGCTACTTATTATTGGGCTGGTTCAAATTCTGTCTTTTTCAGGTTTGCAAACCTTTGGCCAGCCCCGACAGTTCACTTACAACTTCGTGATTACAGGGAGGGACGGCGAACCAATAAAGAACGCACTCCTCAAAGCTGCGGGGTCACCGGAAGGGTATACAGACGAGCGTGGCATGATATCTTACAGGGTTCCCTATGGTTATGTGACCATAAGCGCACCGGGTTATAAAAAAAGAACGCATGTCACTATGGGTATCAACTATGGTTCAACCATCCCGGTCTCCTTAGCCGCACTACCGCCAGAAAGACGGAATATCAAAGTATATGTAAAAGATAAGTACGGAAAGCCGGTAAGCGGCGCACAGGTATTGGTTGCACCCGGCACATCCAATACAACCAATAGCCAGGGCTATGCCGATGCATCGCATACTCAAATAATTGGTGAATACGTGACCTTAACCGTGAGTGCTGCGGGTTTTAAAACCCAGCAACAGCGGATCTTAACTGGAGAGAACCGGAAAGGCACGGGTGAATTTGGAGCTGTAAAAACTCCTGATGACGTGGCCACTTTTATCCTTCAGCCCGGAAATGCACCCATTACCTCCTTAGTGGTAGAAGTGTTGGACAGTAAAAGCAACAAACCTGTTGCCGCTGCAGCCGTTGCAGTGAATATAATAAATGGCGAGGATGTGGGTTCCGGTACCACAAGCGTAAGAGGTGAAGTACTATTCAGTGATTTTGAAGCATCAGGTGAGATGCGCGTAAAGGTCAGACATAGCGGGTATAAGGATAAGTGGAGCGATATTCCCCTGGAATTGCTTGAATCCCCGACCGGCGACAGACGGTTCCTGGTTTACCTTGACCCCGAGGCAAAGGAAGCCCGGAAAGGGGACTGGACACTGGTATCCGCTACCGTTACCCCTGAAGATCCCAATGCGACCTGGAAAGATCACACCTGGAGTTACACGGCAAAATCCACGAGCGCTCATTACAGTATATATAATGGCGATTACAAGATTGATTACAATTGGAACCCGCCCCCCTCCTCCTTTGGGTTGAATGGCTTTTCCGTGAGCTTTGGCTTTTCAGGTACAGCAGTACGCAACCAGACTATTTCCGGTGTGATCGGAGTTTCCGCATCAGGTCTCTCCTCCGACACAAAAGATGATCAGTTGAACCGCTCGGTAAATGCCGCAGGTAATGGTTCAATCAGTGCACAAAAATCTGTAAATTTTAAACCCCTGCCTTCTTCTTCAGACATCGTTGTAAAGTTCGGAATGGGTTGGGCCGTTACGTACACCTATAAATATCACCGGTTGTGAGCAAACTATAAATAGTTGTTGGGAGGAAAAATTACCAGTTTGCCGGCAGCCAGGATGCCGCAAAGTGTGAGCGTATGTAAACGATAAACTTAAAAAAAACCTCTAAGGGGGTGTTTTGGAAATTTCACTTTTACTGACCCCCATTTGATCGGCAGAAATTGACCCTGGCACAAATTCACCCTCTGACGCAAGTGTTCCCACTCCGAACAAACAATTTTTTAATCAAACATAATGGGCCACTTGTGCCTGTTATTTCTGACAGGTTATATCGTAATTAAATTAGAGTTAATTTAGGATATTTACCCATCCTTAATCCTCTGACCCAATTGTTCCAGTAATAACAGGGAAAACGAAATTGATCTGTAAAGAAACACTTGTGCCAGGGGGGTGTTCTTTAATTCAAAAACAATTTGTTCCTTTTACTTTTTCTTTAAAAGTATTTTTGCATTTAACCAATCATTCGCAGCATCGGTAAAGGCAAGGATCTTATCCCAGTTCGCTGCCGGTTCAAAATTGTGCAGGTAATGTTTTTTAATAGTTATCGTTACTGATTTATCAGTGGCGCTTGCTGCTACAACGAAATATCCGGTTTCATTTTCCACTTTTTTGTTAAGTGCATCAATACCTTCTGCTGTATACCCCTCGGGTACTTGCAAATGAATATTGTATTCAATACTCCTTGCATAAGGCATGTACACATCGATATCCCTTTTACGCTGTCCGGGTTTTGCTACAAAAGGCTGGCCTTGTATTTTCCCGATCTCAATAATAATGTTGTTTCCTGCTTTTTTCAGCAATCCGCCTAAATTAAAAGATGAACTGTACACAAAATCAGGAGCGGTATGCCTTACCCCCAGATTATCGGTTTTATAATTCTTTAGGTCAGTGATCTCCTGATCAAATTCTTCCTTAGCTTCTTTTATAAAAGCATCTTTTTGCTTTTTCCTGGCTTCTGCAAAAGCGCTTGTCACTTCATCCACATATTTTGTACTTTTTTTACCATCCTCCAGGCTTTCAATTAAAGATTTCTCTTCATTAAGTGCTTTTCTTTCTTCTTCATAAAAATCCTCATACAGGATAAGATTCTTTTGCTGATCAGCCTTTGAATGTCCTTTCAATACAGTAGACCGGTTAACCAATAGATTATTTATATCAGGACTAAGGGAGAGTTTCAGGTTTTCAATATGCGCATTATTTGAAGAATTACTGGTTGGTACACTGGGGCCTGTTGTTTCCTCTGGGGCTGGAGCACTTCTGGCTATTCTTAATCCCTTAGCAGGGCTTTTATAGTCTAATGCGCGCGTATTAGCAATTCCTTCCATGTTAAGCGGTGCTTCAAAGGGGATATCGTAAATAGATTGAAGTGAAATAAATTTATTTGTACCTGGTAAATAAGCTGATGTAGTAACGCCCGAAACATCCATCAATTCAGATAACCGAAAGTCAGCACATTTGTTGCTGACCAGCAGTACAGGGTCAAGATCCCCTGCCTTTAATGCGCAATATAAATGGAACGGTATATCCTCGAAACTATAATCGCCAATATTTATTTTTTCGGCCAATTTATTAATGTCGAAATTCAGAAGTTTCAAATACCGTAAAATATAAAATAATTGTGCGGCCTTTACGTCATCACTTAAATCTTCGTATGAAACATTATTTTGTTTGGCAATTCGTTTTGCCATTTTTTCAACTGGTATATATTGGGAATTATCTATCCAGTAATTGCTGAAGTACAAACTTGAAAGGTCACTTTGTTTACTTTTTAAATACCTTTCACCATCAGGATTTTTCTCAACCTCACCTGGCTTTCTATCACTACGCAAACCCATCATTCTGTATCCCAACTCAATATTCATTCTGATAAAAGGCAATTGCAATCCCGGTGCAACCCAAAGTGATGTCTCAAATGGAGGAATATTCTTTTTTGCAACATCAACAATAATCTCTTTATCATCGTTTTTGCTAACCTGCAAATCGGGCGCTCCATTATAGCTGCGGTATTCTATGGAAAATTTTTTACCTAACTGTGCATGAAAAGAAAGACTGAGAACCGGGGCTTCATCAAATAATAAAACATTGTATGATTTAATACTTAAATCATTATCCATATATTTTACCGTTGCAATAAAATAGTCAAGGATATCACCGGGTTGCAGATCGGGGATCGCCAGTTTTGCTTTCTTTTCTTTATTTTCATCTTTAGTCAGCACAATATCATCTCCATTCATTTCTTTCATACTTCCATTGGGTTTTATTACCCGTACACCTACATATATAGTTGATTTGTTTTCAAGAAAAAAGTTAGTGGTTTTTTTGAGTTGGGTAAAACTCAATTCCGAATATTCCTTTACGGCATTTTTATCGTTCAGTTTTACCATTTCCCTGACTACTTCGGTAAGCGCTTCTGATTTAGTTACAGTAAAAGTGATTACTAAATAATGAAACTTTGATTTGCTGCTGGCAGTAAGTTCGGTATGACGGGCAATAACAACTTTTGAGGCATTGGCATATTCTTTTGGGATCTCTCTTACTTTAAAATCTGCCTCGTCTGAAGCCCAAACCTGTTTGCGCATTTCTTCAGATTCTTTGCGGTATTGTTCTACTTCCTTGGATTGTGCATCTATACGCAAAAGACCGGTGATAAAGATAAAAGCAAAGGATAAAATAAAATATTTCATAAGGGCTAGTTTTTTTGAGTTAGAACGATTTGTTGGTTATAAAAGTTGGTGAGTTGTTCATTGTCTTTATTCCATTGAGAAAAGTTTTCAGGATTTATTTCCGCCTGGTTGATAATGATCTCATTTTTGTATAGTATTTTTCCTGCTACATTTTT
>JANYAL010000401.1 GCA_025361325.1 Bacteroidota bacterium | reverse complement strand
ATGTCGTTCAGCGTTGCTGTTAACGGTTTTCGGTCCAGAAATTTCTGACATCCCATGCTCAGGAATACCAGGGGTATTGAGGCGACCAGTGTCCAGTAGAATATTCTATTTTTTTTCATATCCAATGTATTAATAAGTTTTAAAAAGTTACGTTAAGGCCAAATGTGGTTATTACAGGTATGGCACCACCGGCATTGTCATATCCGAACTGTGTTGCACTTCCACCAAATTCTGTGGTATAACCATAATTGTTCTTCCAGGTCTTAGGATTCTGTATGTTGCAATACAACCTCAGATTCTTCATCCTGGCTTTGGAGATCAGGTTCTGGCTGAAATTATATCCAACCTGGATATTCCTGATTCTAAAATAACTTCCGTCTTCTATATTATAGGTAGAGCCATTGTAATTAAACCTGTCACCCTGACTAATGATGGGATCCCAGTTTGAAGTACCTGATCCGGTCCAGCTGTTGATCTTAAAGGCCGGGTAATTCACCCGCTGGAAGGGCGATTCCAGAGAACCCCAGGTTCTGAATATCTGATTGCCATAAACCCCACCCAGGTCGAGGGCCAGATTAAAGTTCTTATATGTGACATTGATGGAAGTTCCGTATGTGAACTTTGGGGTGGGATTACCAATGACCGTACGGTCATCAGCTGTGATCTTGCCATCTCCATTCGTGTCCTTGAATTTGAAATCACCAGGACGGTAAGCCCCCAAAGCAGAAGCTACCGGCGAGCCTAAGATATCTGCATAACTCTGATATAAACCCTGAACCGTATACCCAAAGAAAGATCCGATTGGCTGTCCTACCATGGTACGGCTTTCTGCACTTCCATTATTCTGGGAACCCACGATAATAACACCACCAGGAAGATCAGGAGAAAGGCTCAATACCTTGTTCTTCAGGAAAGTGATGTTACCACTTACAGTGATGTTCAGGTCATTCTTCAATTTCTGGTTCCAGCTGGCAGCCAGTTCGGTTCCCCAGTTCCTGATACTTCCACCGTTTGTCAATTCATCTTTCAGTCCTAAGGATGCCAGGCCGATATAGGTCATCAGGTTATTGGTCTTTTTATTAAAGTAATTGGCCTCAAAATGCAGCCGGTTGGAGAAAGCATTTGCCTCAACTCCGATCTCACTTGAATTAACAGTCTCCCATTTCAGGTCGGGACTGACCTTATAAGCATCCTGCGCAGCCTGGTAGGAATTGGTCCCAAAATTTGCCGTTGTACCGGACAATAAATTAGGATAGGACGGATAAAAACTGGAAACACCATAGGTAGATTGATTCCCTAAAACACCAACTGAGGCGTGTAATTTAAGGAAATTGATCTGCTTCAGGTTTTGCATAAAATCTTCCTTACTAATCTCCCAGGCACCGCCGACAGCCCAGAAAGCCTGGTTCCTGTTTTTCATAGGTATCTGAGAAGATGCATCATTACGCAGGGAAGCATTCAGGAAGTATTTCCCCTGGTAATTATATAAAACCCGCACCAACTCAGAGACCGTTGCAGCCTCAGCCTGATAAGAAGAAGACAAAGAAGTGGCTGGATTCTGGAATCCATTGGACATATACCAGAATCTGGGATCATTCGGTATGGGCAATGCATTACCCGAAGTGAAGGGTTTAGATACACCATACCTGCTGAATATCCCGGTATAATAGGTGGTAAAACCTCCCATTGCTGTGATATTGTGATCCTTAAAACTCTTTTTGAATGTTAGGATATGATCCTGCTGGAATGTGCGCACCGTATTATCACCTTCACTCACCTGCGTTTTTGCGCCATAGAGATAAGGTGTACCCACTATAGGATTGTAGGCGTAATACAGGGGTGAATAGGTCCTGTCATTATTGGAAGTAATGTCAGCATAGAATGTTGACCGCAGATTAAAATATTTCAGAAAATTGATTTCAATAAATGCACTCCCCACAGATCGGTAAGTGATATTAATATCTTTGTCCCAGGTATTCTGCAGTTCAAGCAAAGGGTTCACGACCCCTGAATTCTGTAAGGCAATATCCAGGCCCGAATAAATGTTGGTATTGATGCTATCACCTCCATAAGGATTGGCTACACGGAATGATTTGGTACCGGCAGAGACAGCGGGCATCACTTTCCGGGCATTGTCCAATATACTACCTGCATTATACGGATTCTTCAGTCTTGATGTATTGAAATTGAAGCCCATTTTAATATGTTTGTTCAATACCGCTTCGTCACTGAAAGACAGAAGCATCCTTTCCTGTTTTTCATGCAGTATGATTCCTTCGTCCATGGTATAACCCAGACCGAGATTGAATTTGTTCTTATCAGTGGCTGAAGAAAGGGTCAGGTTATTGGTATTGATATTGCCTGTTTGTGTTACCGCACCTATCCAGTCGGTATTGGCTGTAAGAGCAGAATAATCGGGTGTACTAACACCGTTATTCATATTCTCCTGATCAAACAGGGTCTTGAACTGGGCAGCATTAGCCATTTGTATCTTATCGACCAGGGTCTTGAACCCATATGAAGTATTGAAATTGATATTCAGCTGACCTGCCTTTGCTTTCTTCGTAGTAATAGCAATAACGCCAGTAGCGCCTTTTACTCCAAAGATGGCCAGGGAAGAAGGGTCCTTTAACACTTCAATTGACTCAATATCATTGGGATTGATATAATCGATATTATCGTTGAATATGCCATCCACTACATATAAAGGATGTACCTGTCCGATACTTACTGTGCCCCTGATTCTGATATCCGGCGCAGCACCCGGCGTACCATTATTAACTACAGAGAGACCAGCCACCTTACTTTGCAAGGAAGCTATTGGGTTTGTATTCGGTTTGTCGGCAATTTCCTTGCCTGCGATCTTAACAATGGAACCGGTTAAGTCCCTTTTACTGGCCGATCCATAACCGATCACCACCACTTCTTCCGATTTCTTTACAGATTGAGTTAATGAAACATCCACTATCGTGCGGCCATTCACCTTAACTTCCTGTATCTCATAACCGATACTGCTAAACAACAGGGTAGCATTCTCATCAACCGTTATTGTATAGCTACCGGAATTATCAGTTGAAGTTCCTACCCCGGTACCTTTTTCCAGTACTGATACACCAGCCAGTGACTCCCCGTTCTCCCCTGTAACCTTTCCTGTGACCTTTATCAGCTTATTCTCTTCTGCATCAGTAGACTTGATCACGACCAGGTTGTTGTTCAATACTTTGAAAGTAAGGTTAGTACCATCAAATAATGCAGTAAGCGCTTCGGAAACCGGGGCATTGCTAAATTTAAATGTAACCTTCTTCCTGATATCACGCAGGTCTGAATTGAATAAAAAGCGGAAATTACCTTCTCTTTCAATGGTCTTTAACACCTTTTTGATCTCTGTGTTATTCATTGACAAACTGATGTTTTGCCCGGTTAAAGGACTTGCTTTTAACTGTAAGGCAGAAAATAACACAATACAAATCGCAAGCTTCATAACAAGAAGAGTTTTTAGCAAGGCCTGTGGCCAAAGTTTGGTACCGCCAAATGCAGTTTTTTGCATAATTTTGGTTTTGATGTTAAGAAATACAGAATCTGCTGTTGTCTCATACTCCGGCAATCTGTTTTGACACAATCGGGGAAATGTTAGCGCATTTCCCTTTTATTTTAAATGCCGGTCACCCGGTATGTTATTTATTGATAATTATCTCGTTCCCCGATACCCTGTATTTAAATGATACCAGATATTGTAATTCCGTCAGCGCCTCATCAACAGTCTCAGACTCAAATGAACCTGTCAGACGATATGTTTTCACCTTTTCATTATTTATTGAGATCCTGATATTGTACCAGCGTTCCATCTTCAAAGCCAGGTCAACAAATTTCTCATCCTCAAAAGAAAGCCTGTTGTATACCCAGGATGTCTCCACTATGGCTGAATCAGCAAT
>JANYAL010000382.1 GCA_025361325.1 Bacteroidota bacterium | reverse complement strand
GCAGCGGCTGGGCCTGGCTCTATGCCGACAACAATAAAATGCTGAAGATAGGATCTACCCCCAACCAGGACAACCCCCTGATGGACAACTGTGAGATCAAAGGCACCCCCCTGCTTGCCCTGGATGTTTGGGAACACGCTTATTATTTAAAATACCAGAACAAAAGGGCCGATTATATCGAGAACTGGTGGAACGTGGTGAACTGGGACTATGTGCAGGAACGGTATAAGACATTAAGCTAATTGGCCAACCGGACAAGGAAGAAATGAGAGAAAAGAGAAAAGCATCCCCATTTCCTTCTCAGTTAAAGAAAACTATTTCAGAGATCATTAAAAATAATTGACTTCATATAATTTAAGAAACCCTGGTTTTTCCGCTTTAGTCTCTTTTCTCTTTGCCCCTCTTTTCCCGCTTGTATCCCTTAGTCTTTCCGCTTTGCCTTTAATGGACTCAGCCTTTGCACAGAAGCACCAAAGCGGCACAACTAAAGCAAAGGCTGATAAATTGACAAACAATCTGGCACAAAGATATAATGACTGAAATATCACTACCAAAAGAATTATCATTTTTTTGCAAATTTTTGTGTTTTCCCAGGTCATGCCAAGTACTGTTAAAATCACCTAATTTCGTTACTTCGCTTAAAATCATTTTAATCAGATCACTATGCAAGTCTGGAAAGATTACCAGGAAAAGAATAAAGACCGTTTCTTAGCCGAATTACTGGAACTTTTGCGCATACCAAGCGTCAGTGCAAAAAGCGAGCACAAGGCCGATATGCTGGCCTGCGCCGAAGCCGTACGTAACCGCCTGCTGGAAGCGGGGGTTGACAAGGCGGAGATTCATCCTACTGCAGGACACCCTGTGGTTTATGCCGAAAAGATCATCGATCCGTCCAAACCAACCGTACTGGTATATGGCCATTATGATGTGCAACCGGCCGAACCACTTGAACTCTGGAAAAGCGGACCCTTTGATCCGGTCATCATCGATGGAAAGATTTTTGCCCGCGGCAGCTGCGACGACAAGGGACAGTTCTACATGCATGTGAAAGCGCTGGAGACCCTGGTGCAAACCAATACCCTGGCCAACAACATAAAATTCTGCATTGAAGGCGAAGAAGAGGTGGGATCACCTAACCTTGGAAAATTTGTGGCCTCGCATACCGAACTGCTGAAGGCCGACTGTGTACTCATCAGCGACAGCTCTATGATTAGCCTGGATACACCCAGCATCGATATCGGTGTTCGGGGCCTGAGCTATATAGAAGTGGAAGTAACCGGCCCCAACCGCGACCTGCACAGCGGCGTCTATGGCGGTGCGGTAGCAAACCCTGCAACCATTCTGGCACAAATGATCGCCAGCTGCCATGACGCGGACAACCATATCACCATTCCTGGTTTTTATGACGATGTGGTGCAAGCCACGGATGAAGAAAGAAAGTTGATGGCACTCGCTCCCTACGATGAAGCAGCATTCATGGCCGACCTGGGAGTCAGGGCACTGTGGGGAGAGAAAGGTTATTCAACCAACGAAAGGACCGGCATTCGCCCCACCATTGAAGTGAACGGTATCTGGGGCGGATACCAGGGCGAAGGCGCCAAAACGGTATTGCCTTCCAAAGCCACTGCAAAGATATCCGCCCGGCTGGTACCCAACCAGAGTAGTATAAAAATCACCGAAAAACTGCTTAATTATTTCCGAACGATCGCACCACCCTCTATTACCGTCAATGCCTTTGAACACCATGGCGGCGAGCCCTATATGACACCCATCGACAGTAAGGCCTATACCGCTGCAGCAAAAGCCATGGAGGCTACCTTCGGCAAAAAACCCATCCCGGTACGCGGCGGTGGCAGTATCCCCATCTGTGCGTTGTTCGAAAAGGAACTGGGCATCAAGATCGTCTTTATGGGCTTCGGGCTGGATAGCGACAACCTTCACAGTCCCAATGAAAAATTCGACCTCGCCAATTTCTACAAAGGCATCGAGACGATACCGTATTTTCACCAATATTTTACAGAGATGAGTTAGATGGCAATAAAGGGAATCTAACTTTACCTGCGTTATTCAATATTTCAATGAACTCCTGACCTGCAAATCAACCCAAAAATAGGTTCAAATTTCCCCCAACCAACAAACCTGTCGTATTTGGCGGAATTGGCGGATTCAGCCTGTTCTTAATACTGTTCTAGTTAGGACAGGTTCCGTCCTGAAATAGTACATACTGCCGACTGCGAACTGCCGACTGCCAACTTCCAACAGCCCCTCCCTAGAATTGGAAATAAATAAACGAACTGCTGCTCTCCTGGCTCCACATGAGCAGGATCAGAAGGGCCGCCCAGCATGTACCCACGATCCACCAGGGTAACCTGGCGGCCACAGCGAGTGTACGCGTATTGCGCATGAACCAATGCACGATCACCATGAGTGTAACGATAACGGATACCTTGATGATGGCCAGCGTGGAAACAATGGCCACACCGCCCTTCATGCCGCCAAACATGGATACCAGCATGGACCAGGCATCAGTAAAATTGGTAGCCCGGAAGAACACCCAGGTAACATTGATCAGGAAGAAGGTGAACAGGGCAATCATAAAATTCCTGACCAGGTTGGGTTTCAGGATCTCCGGTACAGGGCCCAGCACACCCACCTCACCCGGAACAGTCTGGGCGATGGGCTTAACCCGGTCGTGCCTGAAGTCGGCGATCCCCTTTTCCACCCACAGGTAAAAACCATGCAATCCGCCCCAGACCACAAATGTCCAGTTGGCGCCATGCCAAAGCCCACCGAGCAGCATCGTCAGCATGAGGTTAATATAGGTTCTTATCTTTCCCTTTCGGTTACCCCCAAGCGGTATATACAGGTAATCGCGGAGCCATGCGGATAAGGTGATGTGCCACCTTCGCCAGAAATCGGAGAAGCCCACGGCGGCATACGGGAACATGAAGTTCTGGGGCAATACAAAACCCAGGCTCAGTGCGGCACCCACAGCACAGGTGGAATAGCCGGCGAAGTCGAAGAAGATCTGTGCGGAGAAAGCAAGCACACCCATCCAGGCATCCAGTGCCGGCAGTTTACCCGGGGAGCCAAATACCTGGTTGGCGGTGCCGGACAGCATACTATCGGCCAGTACCACTTTCATAAACAGTCCGAGCGATATTAGAAAAAGCCCCTGCAGCAATTGTTCGCGGGTAGCCTTTCTTTCCGTTTCAAATTGCGGAACCAGTTGCGGCGGTCGTACGATTGGTCCGGCCACCAGGTGCGGAAAGAAAGTGACGAAAAGTGAGAAGTCGAGCATCTTCTTCACCGGTTCGCTTTTCCGCTTGTACATATCGATGGTATAACAAAGCGTTGTGAACGTATAAAAGGAGATGCCGGCCGGTAAGATGATATTGGGTTTGGCCGGGTGAAAATTAATACCGACTGCATTCACCAAATGGGTGAAGTTCTCCAACAGGAATGCCCCGTATTTGAAGAAACAGAGCATACCCAGGTTGCCAATCAGGCTGATGACCAGCAATACCCTTTTCTTGTGTTTGTTCTGTTGCGTATATAAAGCCCTGCCTACAAAAAAATCGACCACCGTAGACAGCCACAATAATAATATAAAGGGCGGGTTCCAGGCTGCATAAAAGATATAGCTGGCCAGCAGGAGGTTGATCTTCTTCGTCTTCCAGGAAAAGGGAAGATTATGCAGGAAAAGGATCAGTATAAAAAAGGCAATGAATGTATAAGAGTTGAATATCATAAAATAGAAATAAAGGAGTTAGTGTTATTGATCACTCAGTTTTTTGGTGAAAACCAGTTTGCTTTTTTCAGTTCATTGATCAACGCATTCGTATAGACGACGCAATCAGGGGGGGTCAGGTGGCTCCACTCCGGGCAGGTAAGTCCAGCCATCTCCGGAACATCCTTGAAGTGAATACCCTGGCAACCGGTTACCGATAGCAAATGGTCATAGTACTTGTCACGCGGGAAACTGATGGGCTCATATGTACCATAGCCACCGCTGGAGGGTGTACGAACAAATATCACTTTACCTCCCCTTGCCTTGATCCTGGCCACAGCAGTCTGTACTTCCGTGAATATCTTCTGCAGGGTATCACCCCCCACGCCGGGTGCACCGGAAAGGGCCCCAAAGGTGGTCCAGATATCGGTAACCCTTCTTTGTATGGAAGTATCCTTTACAAAATCATCGGTCATGATCTCCTGGCGGTCATAATTCACATAACTGAATTTGCGCGGGAAAATGACATCGCCGCGCATTCCCTTACGGTTGGGTATGCGCAGGTCGTTCAGGAAAGCGCCCAGGGAGAACATCTCTTTATCAATGAAAAGCAATTGAGATTCCAGAGCGAAGCCCAGTTTATCACTCACCCGGTTCGCAGGCGTTGCATTCTTGAAGTATTTGACGCGTTTACCCATACTTTCCTCATCCCCGGGCCGGAAAAACAATCCTTCCGTTACATCAATGATGAGCTTACCTTTGAATTTTTCGTCATCGGCCAGGTTATCCAGGGCCAGCCTCGGGCAAGATCCATGCATGCCAAGTTGTACGGGCTTCTCGCCGGTTTCCTTTACCCAGGTGGGCTGGTCCAGGTCGAACTCGATACGGGAAGAACCGATGAAAACGGTGGTTTTGTCTGTCGGTCCGTACACTTCGGCGCGGTTTTTCATCCAAAGTGCTTCAAGAATGCAACGCCTGCGAACCGGGTGAGTGATAAACTGGGCTTCGCTCTGGAA
>JANYAL010000361.1 GCA_025361325.1 Bacteroidota bacterium | reverse complement strand
ATTCTGTCCGGCGATGGCGATGGTATCATATTTCCCGTTCTCAATACGGTCGGTTTGCCTGTTCTTATTATCACGCTTCCATAATTCAATGCCCCGCTGCCCCATCAATACTTTTTCATAACTTTTTTCCAGTCCGGTTTTACCGATATAGTCCCCGATCACATACCCAGTATATTTTGAATTCTTCAGAATATTGGAATCCACCTCACCCAGGTAACCCAGGATATTACCTCCTGCATCGTAAGGGTAATCGCGTACGGGCCGTTCCTGCAAATAATAGGCAGGTACAAACCGGTACATGTTCTCATTGAGTTTTGCCATTTTTTCATTGCTCAGGAGGGCTTCAAAAACAGAGGGCCTGAAACTTTTGTTCTTAATGATAGCATTGGCGATCCTTTTCCTGAATTCCGTGGTATCGATGTTCAGGATGCGGCACAGCGACAGGGTATCGGTGCCTTTTATCTTTCCCGGTATCACCATCAGGTCGTAGATGGTGGTGTTTTGCAGGATGGCCCTTCCCTTTCGGTCATACACAATACCCCTATCGGGATAAATTACCTTCCGGAAAGTACCCTGGTCATCCGCCCATATCTTGTATTTGGAAGAAAATAATTGCAGGTGTGCCAGCTGAACAATGATTACGAGGAACATGCTGATGAATATGAGCATGATCACATTTTTTCTGGATTGATTGAAAATGGACACGATTGAATTAAGCGTTGATGGTTTATTGCATTACACTGTGTTTGTCCGGAATTTTTGTTGCCGGGCAAACAAAAGTTCTGTTATGATGATCAGCATCAGGCTGACCACAGTCGACAAGATTGTTTTTACCAGGAAGTACCAGACATTTCCGAACTGCAGGGCTTCCAGCACGAATAACCAGGTATGATGTATCAGCGTAAGCACACCTGAATAGATCAGGTAAGGTAATATCCCGCCCATGCTCTTCATAGAAGGTTCCTCATAGTTGGTGTCGGCACCCTCCTGTGGTATGAGCAGGTTGATCAGGAAAGGCCGGAGGTAGGCTATAAGAACGCAGGCCGCCGTATGAAAACCCGGATGGTGCCTGAAGCTGTCCATCGAGAACCCAAGCGCAAAGGCGATGATCATCAGCCAGGTACGCCCGATCCGGAAAGGCAGCCATAACAGGAAAAGAAAATAGATATAGGGGGTCACCATCTGGTGCAGGTGGATATTGTCCAGTACAAATACCTGTACCAGGATAAAGATTGAAAAGCGTAATATATTTCTCAGCAGGGTGCCCATAGCATTAACAGATAGATTTACAGGTTCAGTTTTTTTGCATTGTCTAATAGTTCATTGATGGCTGGTGCCTGTTTATTATCGATGGCATAGATATATTCGAGGTTAAAGAAATTAGTGGCCGACCGGAGTTTGATCAGAAAGTTGTTGGTGCTTTTTTCCGAGATCACCTCATCCACGAAACCGATGAGTATCCCTTTGGGGAAACTGGTACTGAAACCGCTGGTGATGACGGTATCACCCCTGGCCACTTTTGCGCTTTTGGGTATTCCGTTCAGGGTGATGATATTGGTTGCTTTACCGTCCCAGGAAAGGGTGCCCGTCTCGCCGCCATTCAGCAATTTACCGCTAAGATGGCTGTCCTTATGGAGCAGGCTCATGACCAGCGAAAAATCCCTGCTCACCGAGATTACAATGCCCACGACGCTCCTGTTGGGTGAGATGATACCCATGCCCTCTTTGATCTGCTGTGATTCTCCCCTGGACAGCACGATAAAGTTATTCTGAGCCGATACGGAATTGGCCACCACTTTTGCCTGCAGGTAAGTGTATTTCCTGTATTTCTCCAATGAATCCGTACGAATGGAATCTATAACTGTACGGGAGGTGGTATCGGGCAATTCGAAATCGGACCTGAGTTTATTATATAACATAGCGTTCGCCCTTACCAGTGAATCGTTGGTTTGTTTGAGCCTGAAATAGTATGTGATATTATTGAATTGCTGATTTATTTTACCGGTAAGTTGGTTTGCCGTATTACTAAACACAGCATTGTGGTATTTGCTGTAATGTACAATCAGATAGATACTGAAAACCTGCAGGGACAGGAAAAAAAGGAAATTAAAATAACGGCGGATGAACAGAAAAATGTTGCGCACCGGGGAATGTATTGATGTTTAGTGACTGCTGTTGATTTTACCGGGTTCCACCACTGCCTGGTGGGAGCTGCAAGGTAAAGCGTGGTAAGAGAGAAGCGTGATGGGCAAAAGGCCTTTATGTTCCAAAGAGCAGGATGATTGATTTCTATGCTTGTCCCTTCTAGCAATTCCCTTGTAGCTCATTCTTTGTGGTTTTTCCGGCCAGATAAAGGTTCCTATCTCATCACGAACGGGTACCTGTCATAGTGTTTCAGGGCGATCCCGGTACCGCGAACCACGCTCTTCAGCGGATCATCAGCCACATGTACCGGAAGCTTGATCTTGGCATTCAGTCTTTTATCCAATCCCCGTAACAACGCTCCTCCACCGGTTATATATAAACCTCTCCGGTAAATATCAGAAGCCAGTTCAGGAGGAGTGGTTTCCAGGGCTTTTAAGATCGCTTCTTCGATCTTAAAGATACTTTTATCAAGGGCTTCAGCAACTTCCTGGTAGCTGACCATTACCTGTTTTGGGATACCGGTAACGAGGTCACGTCCATTCACTGGAATATCATCGGGCGGATTATCCAGGTCTTTCATGGCTGCCCCTACCTGTATCTTGATCTGTTCGGCTGTCCTTTCTCCAATGAGCAGGCTGTGATATCTTCGAAGGGCTTCCATGATATCGGCTGTGAATTCATCACCTGCAATACGGATACTTTGGTCACAAACGATACCTGCCAGGGCAATTACGGTTATTCCGGTTGTACCACCCCCAATATCGATAATCATATTCCCAACAGGCTCCTCCACATCGATACCGATACCCAGGGCTGCGGCCATGGGTTCATGGATCAGGTAAACTTCCTTGGCCCCGGCCTGTTCGGCACTGTCCCTGACCGCACGTTTTTCCACTTCCGTGATACTGCTGGGGATACAGATCATCATCCTCCAGCTTGGGGCAAAAAGGGGTTTCTTGGGATAGATCATCTTGATCATTTCCCGGATCATCAGTTCCGCGGCATTGAAATCGGCAATAACACCATCTTTCAACGGCCTTACGGTCCGAATGCTTTCATGGGTCTTCTCATGCATCATGAGTGCCTTTTTGCCCACGGCAAGTATATTCTTTGGGTTATTCCGGTCCAGCGCAACAATGGAAGGTTCATTCACCACCACTTCATCGTTATGTATAATGAGGGTATTTGCGGTTCCCAGGTCAATAGCGATTTCCTGTGTAAAGAAATTAAAAAGGCCCATATATTATTAAGTGAAACAAGCTGTAATCAATGAAAGCAAAGTTGGTGGAAATTATTTGAATTAACAACGGCAAACTCTTTATTTTTCAACATTTTAGGGAATTCCTGCGGGAGGAACGGAAAGCCGGAAGTGTTACCCGAAAAGGGGTTTACTAATTTGTTTAGTGTTTGAAAAAGAAGTTGAAATATTTAATAGGCTGCTTCCGGTGATACGTACATGGACCGGATTTTAAGCACATGCAGTAAAAAGCGATTGAAGTTTGAACATGGGTGGTAAATCTACCGGAATTCAAACCCGATATCACTTCTATAATAGATACCTTCAAAATACAACTGATCTATCATATAATTGGATTGTTCAGCGGCTTCTAAAAGGTTATCACCAAAAGAACTCACGGCCAGCACCCTACCGCCGTTGGTAAGGATATCATCACCGTTGCGTATGGTGCCCGACTGGAAGACCATACTGCCTTCCAGGGGTTCTTCATCCAGTCCGGTGATCCGTTTCCCCTTTACATAATCGCCGGGATATCCGCCGCTTACCGCTACAACGGTTACCACTGCACGCTCATCAGTCTCTATTTTGATCTCATTCAGTCTGCCCTGCGAAGTGGCCAGCAGCAGTTCAACCAGGTCATTTTTTATCCGGGGTATGACCGCCTGTGTTTCCGGATCGCCCAGCCTGCAGTTGTATTCAATGACCATCGGTTCTCCATCCTTACTGATGAGGCCGAAAAAGATGAATCCTTTGTAGACCATTTCTTCTTTCTTCAAACCGGCCAGGGTGGGTGCTATGACAGAAGTTCTCAATTTTTGAAAAAAAGCGGCGTCTGCAAAGGGTACCGGGCTTACAGCCCCCATACCGCCTGTGTTCAGACCTTTATCGCCTTCACCTGCCCGCTTATAATCTTTAGCAGCCGGCAGCATTACATAATGCTCGCCGTCCGTCAAAATGAAAATACTGAGCTCTATGCCGGTAAGAAATTCCTCTACCACCACTTTCTTGCCTGCTTCGCCGAATTTGGAACGCTGGATCATCAACTCGAATTCAGACAAAGCCTCCAGGTGATTCTGGCAGATCAGTACCCCTTTGCCTGCTGCAAGGCCATCTGCCTTCAATACTACCGGTAACGTATGATTTTTTATATAGGCAACACCATCCAGATAATTTTCCGCAGTAAACTCCCCGTATCCTGCAGTAGGAATGTGATGCCTGTTCATGAAGGATTTTGCAAAGGATTTGGATCCTTCCAGCATGGCCGCCACCTT
>JANYAL010000322.1 GCA_025361325.1 Bacteroidota bacterium | reverse complement strand
CCAAAGCCACCACCACCACCCGAAGTGAACCAGGTGAAATTCACCCCTCCCAAGATCGTAAAGGATGAGGAAGTGAAGCCCGAAGAGAAGATCGAGGAGATCAAGGACGACCAGAAGATCAGCACCAAGACCGTGGAAAGCGATAACAAGGAGCAGATTGTACAGGCACCGGTAGATACCAAAGGTACCGAAGTGGTGGAAGTGAAGAAGGAAGATGACGAGAACAAGATCTTTAACAAAGTAGAGGTAGAAGCCCTTTTCCCGGGCGGAGATGCTGCCTGGAGGAATTACCTGCAGAAGAACCTTAATCCCGATGTACCCGTTGAGAATGGTGCAGAAGCAGGGACCTTTACCGTTATCGTCAAATTCGTGGTAAGCAAGGACGGCAGTCTGAGTGATGTTTCCTGCGAAAGCGATCCCGGGCATGGTATGTGCGCCGAAGCGATCCGGGTAATTAAAAAGACCAGGAACTGGACGCCCGCCATACAGAACGGACGTAATGTAAACGCCTATCGTCGCCAGCCCATCACCTTCCAGGTAGAGGGTCAGTAAACAATCTTTACAGCATGAACATAAAGATCCCGTCGTAATACACGACGGGATCTTTTTTTTTAACTGGTCAGGTTTTCAAAACCTGACTACTTTGTAAATTATATTATATTAATATTCAATTTAAAGAGGGGGAGCAAAAACTCCCCTTCTGCTTGCACTTTTGCTTAGGTCTTCCCTATGACTACACTAGCTCTCCATTGGGGATTTGGCTCCGGGACCTAAGCAAAACATAGTATAGAGATAGCCTGGTACCAATTATCCTGCCGAACGGATTGCCGCAAGACTTTTCTTTACAGGTGAGGATAGATAGCCCGATAAAATGAAGCTTTTCTGTCTTGCCGGGTGCCCAAATTCGGGCAATGACCGGCATCGGTTATCTTTGCCCCATGGGAAACAAATCCTCCGGCTGGGATGATACGATCGTGGCGCTGGCAACACCCCCGGGTATAGGTGCTATTGGGGTAGTTCGGTTGAGCGGGCCGCAGGCCATACCCCTCGTAAATGCACTTTTTCCATCCAAAGACCTTGGTGAACAGGCATCCCATACCCTTCATGTGGGTTTCATCAGGTATGGTGATGCCGATATCGATGAAGTGGTGGTGTCCTTATTTAAGAATCCCCGAAGTTATACCGGGGAGGATGTGGTGGAGATCAGTTGCCATGGCAGTCCATATGTGCAGCAGCAGATCATCAATGCCTGTATGAAACAGGGAGCCCGGATGGCCAAAGCCGGCGAATTCACCCAGCGGGCCTTCCTGAATGGTAAACTCGACCTGACACAGGCAGAGGCCGTAGCCGACCTTATTGCCTCCAATACGGCTGCATCACAAAGAACAGCATTGCATAATATCCGTGGCGGTTTCAGCCAGGTATTAAAACTAGTAAGGGAAGAACTGATACGGTTTGCCGCACTGATAGAGTTGGAACTCGACTTCAGCCAGGAAGACCTGGAATTCGCCGACCGGGTAAAACTGTATGAATTGATTGAATCTGCAACCTTGTCAACCAGTCAGCTTCTCAACTCCTTTTCCCTGGGAAATGTAATCAAGAACGGCGTAAGTGTAGCCATCATCGGCAAGCCCAATGCGGGCAAGAGCACGTTGCTGAACACCCTGCTCAATGAAAACCGTGCCATTGTGAGTGAAATCGCCGGCACTACGCGGGACACGATTGAAGAGGTTATTAATATGGACGGGATACTGTTCCGTTTGATTGATACGGCTGGAATACGGAACGACAGCATCGATGTTATAGAACGCATCGGGATGGCGAAGAGCCGCGAAAAGATCAGGGCCTCCGATGAAGTGATCTATATCTTCGACGTGAATGCGGAGACGCCCGGCGAACTGGAAGCAGCGATCGCCCTGATCGGCGAAGCCAACCCCAATTACCTGTTGGTTGGAAATAAAACAGACCTGGTCGGGGAAGAAAAAGCGGCAGAGAAATTCCCAGGCCTGGATATCGTTTTCATTTCCGCGAAGGACAAACTGCATATTAACCGGTTAACCGAACGCCTGGTAGCTAAAGTGATACAGGGTGATCTGCTTACGGAGAACACCATCATCACCAATGCGCGCCATTACGAAGCACTTACAAAAGTTAATAGTGCACTCACCGATGTCAAAACCGGTCTGGATAATAAAATCTCCGGCGACCTGCTGGCCCTGGACATCCGCCGCAGCCTGCATTATATCTCCGAGATCACCGGCGATATTACCAATGAGGATGTGCTTGATTATATTTTCAGTAAGTTCTGTATCGGAAAATGACCGTTCCCAATCCTCATACTGCACAAGTTATTATTATATAAGCGTCGAGACCGGGACCTGTCCTATTTTGTCCTTCTAAAATGTAACCGGGTAATTTTATTATCTATAGTTGAAATTTAACAAGCGACAGCATGAAAGAAGTGCCAGGAGATTTTTGGTTATCTTACTGTATTCTTCATACCTTTTACTTACTAAAAATTACTATATATGAAAAATATAGTTTCAACTCTACTCATATTATTCTGTGCAATAACTGGGATTGCACAGTCACTAAGCATTAATTCTGATGGGTCAACTGCTAATCCAAGCGCTATGCTTGATGTAAAAAGTACTAGTAAGGGATTGCTGATACCCAGGCTTACATCAGCGCAAAGAATTGCTATATCTGGCCCTGCAATCGGACTGGAAGTGTATGATGCCGACCTCAACCAATTCTATTTTTACAATGGATCATCCTGGACATCCGTTGCTTATGGTGCTAATGCCAATAATTTCTGGACCTTATCGGGTGGCAATATTTACAATAACACCGGTACAAATGTAGGTATTGGAGCTGTTGTTCCACTTGCTAAATTAACGGTGGAAGGTACTGATGATGCCGGACCGCAGGATTTGTTCAAACTTTCAAAAGTTAACTATGGGTCTACTATTTTTTACCAATATTATACGGATGCCGGTAATTGGGGAACTAAAATGAGAGGGTCTTCGGGTCCGGCACCTGGATTCTTATTTAATATGGTAAATGCAAGGTTCGGTATTGGTACATCCGCACCAGCAGCTAATCTTGATGTGATCGGGACTGTTAAGATAACTGACGGATCGCAGGGCTTAAATAAGGTATTTATTTCAGATGCCAACGGTTTGGGAAGCTGGGTTTCGCTTTCTGCTGCAAGCGTAAATGCATGGGGACTTACAGGTAATTCCGGTACAGTAGACGGTACCAACTTTATAGGTACTACCGATAATATTCCTTTCAATATCCTTGTTAACAA
>JANYAL010000321.1 GCA_025361325.1 Bacteroidota bacterium | reverse complement strand
GAAGGAGATCCTGATCGATGCAGGTTTTCCGCTTTCCTTCGACAAGACTGTGCTTGATGAGGCCATGGAACTTTCAGAGAATATCACCCGCGAGGAGACGAAGAAACGAAAGGACTGCCGGGACATCCTGACCTTCACCATCGACCCTGTTGATGCAAAGGATTTTGATGATGCGATCTCGATACGTAACCTGGATAACGGGAATTATGAGATTGGTGTGCATATTGCGGATGTTAGTCATTTTGTAAGACCGGGTACCGAACTTGATAAAAGTGCTTATTATAGGGCCACGAGTGTTTACCTGCCCGACCGTGTGAATCCTATGTTGCCCGAACGTATATCCAATGAACTATGTTCCCTGCGGCCCCATGAGGATAAATACACTTTCTCCGTGATATTCCAGATCAATAACCGGGCGGAGGTGAAGCATCACTGGATCGGGCGTACCATCATCCACAGCAACCACCGCTTCACATATGAGGAAGTGCAGGATATCATCGAAAAGAAGGATGGGTTGCATCATAAACCCCTGTTACTACTAAACGACCTGGCCCAGAAATTCCGGAGGGAGCGGTTCCGAAATGGTGCCATCAATTTCTCCTCCCAGGAAGTGCGGTTCCAGCTGGATGAAAAGGGCAAACCCATCGGGATCGTCATCAAGGAAAGCAAGGATGCGCATAAGCTGATAGAGGAGTTCATGCTGTTGGCCAACCGGACCATCGCGGCCTATGTGTCCAGGATCCGGATCAATAAAGAACCAGTACCCTTCCCGTACCGCATACACGATACACCTGATGATGAGAAACTGAAACCCTTTGCGGCCTTTGCCCGCAAATTCGGGTATACCTTTGATACGCATGACGAAAAGGCTGTGGCCGGATCATTCAATAAGCTGTTGAAGGAGGTGCAGGGCAAGCCCGAGCAGCACGTACTGGAACAACTGGGCATTCGTACCATGGCCAAAGCGGTATATACATCCGAGAACATCGGGCATTACGGGCTTGGCTTTGAGCATTATTGTCATTTTACCTCGCCCATCCGCCGGTATCCGGATGTGATGGTGCATCGTATCCTGCAAGAGTGCCTCGACAAGAATGTGAAGACCGATCCTAAGATGGAAGACAAATGCCGTCATTGCAGCGACAGGGAGCGTAAAGCCATGGAAGCTGAGCGGGCGGGCAATAAATACAAGCAGGTGGAATTCATGAAGGATTATCTCGGGGAGGAATTTGACGGTATCATCAGCGGGGTGGCCAACTTTGGTTTCTTCGTGGAGACAGTAGCGCACAAATGCGAGGGGATGGTAACGGTGAGGGACCTGAGCGATTATGATGATTTCCGGCTGGATGAAACTGATTATGCACTGGTAGGCCTTCGTACCAAGCAGAAATTCAGAATGGGCGATCTTGTCAGGATTAAAGTAGTAGCGGCCAACCTGACGAAACGGCAACTGGATTATGAATGGGTGCCACCAGGCACAAGTAATAAGGGAATAAATAAACATACTACATTCCGGAAAAAGGCTCCGCGGGGCAAGGCTCAGAAGAGGAAATAGTTCTGGCGTACAGAGGTAGAAGGAAAAAAAGAGATGATCATCACAAAACTCCTTTTTCTCCTTTTCTCTTTTTGCTTCTTTGCTACCCATATTTTATATCTTCGATTTATGAATTCATTCACTTCACTGTCGCGCCAGTTTGAAGAAAGATTCTGTGTACGCCATTTCCCGGAAGAGCCGGGTACTTTATACGATCCTGCTCAATACATCCTGGGATTGGGTGGTAAGCGGGTTCGCCCGGTTTGTGTGCTGATGGGCAATGAATTATTCGGCGAGATAGATCCCGATGCCTGGCAGGTGGCAACCGCCATTGAATTATTCCACAATTTCACACTGGTGCACGATGATATCATGGATAAGGCTCCATTGCGTCGTGGTATGGAGACGGTGCATCACAAATATGGGGAATCAAAGGCCCTGCTTGCAGGCGATGTAATGCTGGTTATAGCCTATGATTACCTCAACAGGGTAAAGCCCGCAATTGCAGGCAGGATCATTCAGGTTTTCAATAAAAGCTCCCGGGAAGTGTGCGAAGGTCAACAGCTGGATATGGATTTTGAAAGCCGGGACCTGGTCAGTATGAAGGATTACCTGCACATGATCACCCTCAAAACCTCTGTATTATTGGCTACCAGCCTTAAACTGGGTGCAATACTGGGTGGTGCAGGCGAGGGCAATCAGAATCACCTGTATGAATTCGGTAAGAACCTGGGCATCGCTTTCCAGATACAGGATGATTACCTCGATGCATTCGGCGACCCGGATAAATTCGGTAAAAAGACAGGTGGTGATATACTTGCCAATAAGAAGACCTTTTTAATAATCCATGCGCTGGAAACCGCTACCACTTCGCAGCATAATGAACTCAGGGAGTTATTGAACAGCAACCCGTTTGATAAAGTGGAGAAGGTTTTGAAAATTTACAAAGACTGTAAAGTGGACCAGTGGGCCAAAGCCTTAAAAGACAAATACCTTCAAACCGCCTTGCAACACCTGGAAGACACAGCCGTACTTTCCCTCCGGAAAAAACCGCTGATGGAACTGGCAGCGTATTTGATAAGCAGGGAAAGCTAGAATGAACACTGTTTTTCATAAGGTGCCGGCGATGAACGCCTTCAATTGCTGAATCCCGCTTTATAATTCCCGAATTAATTTTTGCAAATCCGTTAAGTAAATATATTTTCTTAATTTACTTTTCATTAAAACCAACTGACTGATGGTAAATCAACTTTTCCGTAAAAAAAATCCAGAGCTGATATTAAAAGAAGCAGCGGATGGTTTCAGTGACGGGGAACATTCTTCGGGATTACGGAGAATTTTGGGCGTAAGGGACCTTACCGCTTTAGGCATTGCAGCAATTATTGGCGCAGGTATATTTAGTACAGTGGGTAGGGCTTGTTTTGATGGGGGGCCCGGGGTTATCATTCTCTTTATAATTACTGGGGTTGCATGTGGTTTCTCAGCATTATGTTATGCTGAATTTGCTTCGAGGGTTCCTGTTTCGGGAAGCGCCTATACTTACTCATATGTTGCATTCGGAGAACTTATTGCATGGATAATCGGCTGGGACTTGATTATGGAATATGCAGTAGGAAATGTTACAGTAGCTATATCCTGGTCGGGAAACCTCACCAGTTTCCTGCACAATATCGGACTTCATTTTCCCGATTTTCTATCAACAAGTTTCCTGGAAGCCAGGAACGGAAATTCAACATATATAGACCTGGTGGCAAAACATGATCCAGGGGCGGCCGACTTTCTCACCCTTCATAATACCTGGCTGCAGGCGCCGCATATAGGCTCATTACCCATTATTTTAAACTTGCCTGCTTTACTTATCACAGCACTGATCACTTGGTTGGTATATCGGGGCATCAAAGAATCCCGCACGAGCGGCAATATCATGGTTGTATTTAAATTAATAGTGATACTTGCTGTAATAGCGATCGGTTTCTATTACGTTAATCCGGCAAATTGGAGCCCATTCATGCCCAATCACTTTTCAGGAGTCATGAAAGGAGTTTCTGCGGTTTTCTTTGCATACATTGGATTTGATGCCATTTCTACCACTGCCGAAGAGTGTAAGAATCCGCAACGGGATTTGCCTAAGGGTATGTTTTATTCCCTGATCATTTGTACAATACTATATGTCCTTATTGCATTGGTGCTGACGGGTATGGTAAATTACACAAAACTCAACACCGGCGACTTTCTTGCAAATGCATTCAACGAAAGGGGCCTCAACATGCTGGGAGGTATCATTGCACTGAGTGCAGTGGTGGCAACAACTTCAGTCCTGCTGGTCTTCCAGATTGGGCAACCCCGTATTTGGATGAGTATGAGCCGGGATGGTTTGTTGCCGCCAAGATTCTCAAAGATCCACCCCAAATTCAAAACCCCTTCCTTCTCCACTATTCTTACCGGGTTGGTAGTGGGTATACCTGCGTTATTCCTTGACTCTGCTTTGGTAACGGATCTTTGCAGTATTGGAACCCTCTTTGCTTTTATTTTGGTTTGTGGCGGGATATTGATCCTGCCCCGGAAGGAGAAAGAAGCAGGAAGGTTCAGGGTCCCATATGTAAATGGAAAATACATTGTACCGGCATTACTTGTCTTATCGATCATTTTTGTGCAGATGCAATTCCCGGGATTTTTTAATAATTTCTTCGGATTAATCGACACTGATCATCCTGAATATTCTGCCGGGCATGTATTCCGGGAGCGAATACCCTATTTTGCATTTGTTCTGCTCACCTTGCTTATAACGATATATACCTATATCCGGAATTTTTCTTTGATACCGGTATTTGGATTGTTATCCTGTTTTTACCTGATGACCGAATTGGGTACTACCAATTGGCTTCGGTTTATTATATGGCTGATCATAGGCTTGGTCATTTATTTCTTATACAGTCAGCATAACAGCAAACTGGCAACCAGGAACATTAAAACTAAAATATGACACTGTGATGTTTGTTGTCACTGATCAAGACATCGGGCATAGAAATATTTTATCCTATATCGGATCTTTACTCAAAATCATTTCATCGCATCCCGATAACTATGGTGTTAGTTTAACTAACTTTGCCCAGTATTTTTAAATGAAATCAAAAAATATTTTTATGAAAATGCATGAAATACGAACCTGGAGATAAGATAATAGTACTCCTAACCGGGGAAGAAGGCACCGTTGCTGAAATCATGAATGAGAAAATGGTCATGGTTGAAGTAAAAGGTGTACGCTTCCCGGCCTATACCGACCAGGTGGATTTTCCTTATTTCAAGATGTTCACAGAAAAGAAGTCGCCACCCCGGAAGAAGATATATCCGGAACATATCCGTAAGGAAAAGGAGGATGTGCGGGAGAAGACTGGTAATGGGGTCTTAGTATGCTTTATACCCGTATTCGACCAGGATATATTTGACGATGACGTGGTGGAAAAATTCAAAGTGTACCTCTTCAATCATGACGATACAGCCTATACCTTTAGTTATGATCTAAAGATGGGCGGGGCCAGTGATTTCCAGTTGAAGAACACCCTTGAGCCCCGCAGTGATTTTTACTTGCACGACGTAAAGTTTGAGGATATGAGCGACAGTCCCCGGTTCAACTTTGAATTCTCCCTGAAGGATGCGGATAAGAAAAAGGCTCCTTATTTTGAAGTGTCCCTGAAACTGAAAGCAAAGCAGCTTTTTAAGAAGATTGAGATGTTACAGCTTAACAATGAGTCTTCTTTTACTTATCCACTTTTTGAATATTATCCTGACCGGCAGGAGGAAGTATCAGTAGACCTCCGCAAACTGCAACATGCCGGTTACCGGGTGTATGATGCTTCTGCCTTCCGGAGCCATATGGAGCCTCCTCGCAGTGTGGTTGACCTGCATATTGAAAAACTTACCGATAGTTGGAAACAGCTTGCTAACTATGAGATTCTCCAGCAACAGATAAGAACATTTGAGAAATATTATGATCTTGCCGTATCGCACCACCAGTCAAACTTAACTGTGATCCATGGCATCGGTGAAGGAAAACTCAGGGATGAGATACACCAGCTGCTGAAGGCAAGGAAAGAAGTCAGGTCCTTTGTGAACCAGTACAGTCACCAGTATGGGTATGGCGCCACGGAGATCTATTTTGAATACAGAACATAAACCATATTAACATGTTGCTTCCGGCAAATACCTGGGGACAAGTGCTCTATGTTTACTTATTTAGTTCGCTCCGATACATGCTCCTGGCAGGTCTTGCCTTTGGATTGTTTTATGTTATCTTTGTAAACAAGAAGCTTTTTACCAAGATCCAGCAAAAATGGCCTTCGGGTTCTGATTACCATAGGGAAATCGGATATTCTTTCCTGACCTTCATATTCTTTGCAATCACACCGCTGGTACTGCGGAATCCGTTAATCAGGCCGTATACCACCATCTATCGCGATATACACCAGCACAGCATGCTGTATTTCTGGTTGGTATTTCCCCTCATGCTGGTAGTGCATGACACGTATTTTTACTGGATGCACAGGATGATGCATCATCCCAGGCTCTTTACTTTCTTTCATGTGGTACATCACAAAAGCACCAATCCTTCACCCTGGGCCTCCTTTGCTTTTCAACCCACGGAAGCAATAATAGAATCGGGTATAACTTATGTGTTCGTTTTCAGTTTCCCGGTTCATTTCATACATCTTTTCTCCTTTCTGATCTTTATGACGCTATACAATGTATACGGGCACCTGGGGTTTGAATTATTCCCCCGGGGCTTTAACCGGCACTGGTTCTTCAGGTGGTTCAATACCTCGGTTAACCATAATATGCACCACCAATATTTCAGGAGTAATTACGGTTTGTACTTCACCTGGTGGGACCGGATGATGAACACCCTGCATGAAACATATGATGAAAGGTTTGATGAGGTAACAACAGCAACCATTGGTTTACGAAAAAGCAAAGGACATCATGTCATGGAGTGAAGTATTGATGTTCATGGGGTTGGTCGTTGGATTCGCTATTACGCCAGGGCCCAATATGATGCTTTACCTGACGCATACTATTGAGTATGGCCGAAATGCCGGCTGGCTTACTGTGGCCGGTATAACCAGTGCTTTTTTGTTTCATGTAACGGCAACAGTGCTGGGGCTTACAGCTATACTGGTAGCCCTGCCGGCAGCATTGGAGATATTGAGATATATAGGTATTGCGTATTTGTTATACCTGGCTTTTACAAACCTGAGAATAGTAACCTGGAAGGTGGCAAATCCCGAAAAAGCAGAGAGACCAATACATCATTTTTATATAAAAGGGCTGATTGTAAACCTGTTGAATCCCGGCACTGTGATGCTGTATTTTTCACTGATCCCCCAATTTATACAGGAGGGTCGTGGGCATATATTAAGGCAAAACCTGCAATTATGCGGATTACAGATGCTGGGAAGTACAATTACTAATTTTACAGTGGTACTCCTGGCGGGTTTTATTACTGGTGGGTTCATAAAGCATGATAAGTACCAGAAATGGATAAGATATACAATGAGTGCTGCCATCGTTTTATTTGCAATCCGTTTGCTGTTATGGAAAAGATGAACAAGATTATTAAAAAAAACCTGCTAGTTGCTATGGAATGCAGGAATTGGATACCTTTGTTAAAATAAGACCTCCCGTAGAAACGGGAGGACTTTTAACGATTGCTTGCTATATGAAAAGGGTTAGTATCTTTATAAACTGTTTTTTTTAGTGCTGTACTGCGATTCTTAAAGCAGTATTTGATGATTGTTTTCCACTTTTAACGATTGCCTGCTATAATGTAACTCATCTTGCTTAAACGAAAGTAGGGTGAGTTACTCTTTTATTCAAATCAAATTGAAGGTCATTTTATCATGCGTAAACCCGTCGTTTACCGATAAAAGCCTTCACTGTATTCGGTTTAAACAATTTTTCCTGATGATGCCCAACCGTTCTCTTGATCCGCTTTTGCAACTGGTTCATTCGCTTGAAAAGGCGGAAAAAAGAAACTTTAAGCTCTTTATCAAAAGAAGCTCTGCAAAAGAGGACCTGAAGATCATACAGTTATTTGATGCCCTGGACAGCCTGGCAGAATATGATGAAAAGATCCTATTAAGAAAATTGAAAACGGTCCATAAACCTCAGTTGGCCAATTTGAAGTCGCACCTGTACAGGCAGTTACTGGCCAGTCTCCGGGTATTGAAAAGCACGGAAAGTATAGACCTTCAGTTGCATGAGCAGCTCGATTATGCCCGCATTCTTTATAACAAGGGGTTATATATGCAGAGCCTTAAAATTCTGGATAGGGTGAAAGACCTCGCTAAGCTATATCACCAGGAAAGTTTTTTGATACAAGTCATTTCCCTGGAAAAGAAGATCGAGACCCTGCATATTACCAGGAGCACCGATGAAACTGCTGAAAATCTTAGCCGGGAAGCCGATGAAGTGAATCGGCAGCGGCTCATGATCACCCGCCTCTCCAACCTGGCCCTCCAATTATACCGCTGGTATGTGAAGAATGGTCATGCCCGTAATGAAAAAGATGAAAAAGGGGTCAAAAGATTCTTTAAAAAACACCTGCCGGAGGGTCAAGGGAAAATAACCGGATTCTATGAACTGCTTTACCTGTACCAGAGTTATTGTTGGTTCGCCTTCATCCGGCAGGATTTTTTGATGTATTATAGGTACAGCCGAAAATGGATAGCACTTTTTGAAAAGGAACACTTGATGATAACAGTTGAGACCGGCCACTATATCAAAGGGATGCATAATGTGCTGACTGCTTGTTTTGACCTTCGGTATTTTTCCCAATTCGACAATTTTCTTTCTCAGTTCGAAACCTTTGCAGATACACGGGTTGCTAAACAGCATTATAATTTCCGGATGCAGACATTTGTATACATCACCGCAGCCAAAATAAACGGGCACCTGATGAAGGGCAGCTTTAATGAGGGAGTGAGACTGGTGCCGGCGATTGAGGCAGGATTGCAGGAGTTTGCCTCTTTCATCGACCGTCACCGGGTATTGGTGATCCATTACAAGATGGCTGTGCTCTTCTTCGGCAACGGAGATTATGAGGCATCCATCGATTATCTCCGGAAGATCATTAA
>JANYAL010000284.1 GCA_025361325.1 Bacteroidota bacterium | reverse complement strand
AGCACCCTGACCCGAACAAGTACCTTTTCAGACCATACTCAGCTTCAATGATGGATATCTATTGCATTGAAATAATACTTAACGTGTATTATGCTTAGGAGTGTCGGGTAAGGAATTAGTATTCAGGACGAAGTTTGAGACTGACTAAAGATATTTCTATGTCTCAACATTAATTTTAGTTTAAATAATTATTACCATATTCTTTTTTTTCTTATTAAGAGGTATTAGTAACATACCGTTAACATACGCAGCATTTCTTTGGAAAAAATTAAACTGCTATGAAATTTAAATTTGGTGTTAAGACATTAATTCTGATGTCATTCCTCCTGCTGAGCCTTTGCGGTTTTGCACAGACAAAAAAGATCACCGGTAAGGTTGTCACGAAATCCGGAGTTGGTATTGCCGGCGCCGTTGTTAAAGTTAAAGGTACCAATACTGTAACCCTTACCGATGAAACTGGTAATTTTTCCATTTCAGTCAGGAATGAAGATGCGATTCTTTCCGTAACATCGCTGGGTTTTAAGAGCGATGAAAAGAAAGTGGGGGCGAACGATACCGTGATCATAGAACTGGTTGAAGATGCTACCCAACTGACTGATGTAGTGGTAACAGCGTATGGTATCCGGAAAGAAGCCAAAAGACTGGGGTACACTATACAGGAAATAAAAGGATCAGAGCTGACCAAAGCCCGTGATGCCAACCCGGTGAATTCACTGGCAGGTAAAATATCCGGCCTTTCTGTTGGCTCCAATGCTGAGATGCTGGGCCGCCCACAGATTGTGCTTAGGGGCAATACCGATGTATTGTTTGTTGTGGA
The DNA here is from genome assembly GCA_025361325.1 of Bacteroidota bacterium. Taxonomy (GTDB): domain Bacteria; phylum Bacteroidota; class Bacteroidia; order Chitinophagales; family Chitinophagaceae; genus Ferruginibacter. The sequence continues at coordinate 10,905 of JANYAL010000284.1, read as the reverse complement.
TGGTGTGCCTGTGAACTCTGATACCTGGAACATCAGCCCCGATGATATTGAATCCTATTCAGTACTGAAAGGCCCTAATGCTGCCGCATTGTACGGTTCAAGGGGTGCCAAGGGCGCTATCATCATCACCACCAAAAGGGGTACTAAGGATAAGAAAGGCTGGAGCGTTGAATTCAACAGCAGCAATACTTTCGAAAATGGCCTGCTGGTAGATCCCAAGAGCCAGTATGAATATGGACGCGGCACCACTTATAAATATTCTTATGGTGATGTGCTGTATGATAATAAGCAACGTTTACCCGAATGGGGCCCCCGTTTTGAGGGTCAACTGGTAAAACAATACGACAGTCCCTGGGATCCGGTTGCAGGTGTGAGGACTCCAACCCCGTACACGGCCCGCGGAAAGGATAATTTCAAGAATTTCATAGAGACTGGTTTCATTACCACAGATAATATCGCAGTATCTGCAGGGGGTTCCAATTATGATATCAGGATCTCTTATTCTCATCTGTACCAAAAGGGTATGTTCCCCAATACCAAACTTAACGGGGATAACCTGAACCTTAACGCGGGATACAACATAACCCCGAAATTAAGGGTAGAAAGCAATATCAACCTGAACCTGCAGCATTCGCCCAATATCCCTGATGTGAATTATGGTCCGAACAGTTATATGTATATGTTCAAAGTATATGGCTCATCCGATTACAATATCAATGATATCAAGGATACATATAAAGGCCCACAGGGTGTACAGGACCTGGTACAATATGCACCCGAATATGGAAGGGAGAACAGCGCCTGGTTCATGGCCAAAAAATGGTTGCGCTCGCATGACAAGACCGATATCTACGGATATGTAAAAGCCAGCTATAAGATCAATAACAATATTAATGTAAACCTGCGTACACAGGTGACAACCTGGGACCAGTTGCGGACGGAAAAAGCACCACCTTCCATCAACCTGAATACCTACACACCCTGGTATTTCTTTGGATGGAACGGTGATTACCGCGAAGACCGCCGCACACTGCGTGAATACAACACCGACCTCATTGTGAACTACGATAAGAAATTCGATGATTTCAGTGTAACCGCTCTTCTTGGGGCAAGTAACCGCGAATTCAAATATACGTCCAGCTTTACCACTACCAAGGCGCTAGCAATACCTAACCTGTACAATTTCGCAAACTCCATCAACCCGGTACTGTCATACACTTGGGGTTCAGAGATGCAAGTGTACAGTGGATTCTATTCTGTTGATTTCGGGTACAAGAAATTCTTCAACATCAATCACACCGGAAGGGTGGATAACCTGTCAACGCTGTCAAAGAAAAACAATACCTTTTACTATCCATCTGTTGCGGTCAGTTCGGTGCTGACCGACTATCTTAAATTCCCAAGCTTCATATCTTTTGCCAAAGCTCGTGTTTCCTATGCCGATGTTAAAGAAGCCTTTACCTCACCTACTGCACCATCTGCATTCATGTTGCTGAACGGTGTTGACCTTAATGGCGGCCTGTTGGGTTATGGAAACGAACTGTATACCACATATGACGGCCCCAATTACAACAACTCAGTTGGATACTCCAGTGCCTCTTATTATAATGGTAGTTCTTCAGTTAACTACTCTTCAACAATATCAAACCCAAATGCTGTACCTGCTGACAATAAATCATATGAAGCAGGCCTGGAGATGAAATTTTTGAAGAACAGGCTAGGCTTTGATTTCACTTATTTCTCCAACCTGAATGGCCCTCAGCTTTTTAAGCTTCCTGTTCCGGCATCTACCAGCTATACCGACCAGATCGTGAATGGAATTACGGTTCTGACCAAGGGTGTTGAATTTTCGCTGAGCGGATCACCCTTGAAAAATACAAATGGTCTTTCCTGGGATGTATTGTTCAACGTATCAACATTTAAACAAACACTGAATGCGATTTATGGCACTGAAACAGTACTTACTCAGAATGGCCACCAGTATAAAGTAGGTGATCGCGTAGATGCTATATATGGAACTACATTCGTCCGGGACGCTTCCGGCAATGTGGTCTATACCAGCGCTGGCTTCCCTCTACAGGCACCTTCGGATATCTCGAACCGGGGTTTATTGGGATATGCCAATCCGGATTATAGTTTCGGGGTTAGCAACAAATTCTCCTATCATAATTTCAGTTTCAGTTTCCAGTTTGACGGAAGGATCGGTGGAAAGATCTATGACCGTGTTTATTACCAGTCTATGAACGGTGGTACAGCTATTGAAAGTGCAAGCGGTGATTTTGGTATTGCCCGTTTAAAGGAATGGCAGAGCACCAACAACGGTACTGTTACCGCTACGCCCGCTTACGTGGGTAATGGCGTTGTAATCACGGGGGGCACGCCCACTTTTGCTGGCGGACAAATCACCAACCTGAGCGCGTTGACCTTTGCACCCAATACAAAAGCAGTTACTGTGCAGAGTTACCTCTCGAGCGGATTGGGAGGAAATTTTGATGAATATTATATGATCGACCGTTCATTCGTGAAACTGCGTGAAATTATCCTGGGGTATACCCTTCCTGAGAAATTCCTTAAAAAGACATTCATTAAGAATGCTGTGTTCTCACTGGTCGGAAGAAACCTGCTCTATTTTGCGAAAAGGAAAGACCTGGATGCAGACCAGTTTGCCGCTGGTTACAACTCTTCCGACAGGTCATTGAGCGGTGTTAATGGTAACCAGGGACTATCCAGTGTAACCGCACGTCGTTTTGGTTTCAATATCAATCTTGGATTCTAAAAAACTAAATAAAACAATTTTATGAAAATAAGATCATTCATAACAGCAGGGCTTCTGTCCGCTGTTTTAATAGCCTCCAATTCGGGCTGTAAAAAAGACAACCTGGAGAACAACCCAAATATTGCCAATGAGGCCAGCACAATCCCCGTATCGCTGTTGCTGAATCATATTACCTCCACCATTATCCGGAGTGCAGGTATTGGTAACAGTGAGGAGCCCTGGGGAAATACACACCGCCTCAACCAGTATTATGTATCTAATTACTCCTATTACTGGGGCAGTAATTTCTATAACTGGTCAAATTCAGATCATACCTATGACCTGCTGAAATATGCGGTCAAGATGGAAGAGCAGGCCCAAAAGCAGTTTGGTAATACCACTAATATATATTTTGGTGCTTCAAAATTCATCCGCGCGTATTCTGCCATCTGGCTGGCACAACGTGTTGGAGATATACCAATGGCCGAAGCAGGTAATCCCGCAAACCTGACACCTAAATATGATACACAACACGATGTGTACAAGAATTCGCTGAAGTTACTGGATGATGCCAATGCCATCTTTAATACAAAGATTTCTCCTGCAACGGCCAACAACAAATTCGATGTAGCCGGTGATATCTTTGGTCTTACCAACCTGCAATGGCAGAAAATGATCAATACCTTCCGTTTACGGGTATTGATAAGCCTGAGTAAGCGGGCTGTTGACAACGCAGACCTGAACATACCCGCCCAGTTTGCTTCCATTGTCAATAACCCAACCACCTATCCGATCATGACCAGCAATGCCGATAATGTTAAGTATGTGTATAATGCAGCCACCAATCAATATCCCATTCAGCGTACCGGTAATACCCCGTATAATAATTACGCTAATATGGGTAAGACCTACCTGGATTTAACCACGGCTAACCAGGATCCCCGGACCTTTATCACATCCACTCCGGCACCAATCCAGATTAAATCGATTGCCAGCGGTGGTAATGGTAAAATGATCAGTGATTTTACGGCTTATGTTGGCGCAGATATGAATACCTCCCAGGCAGTGTTGTTCACTAACGCTCCAAGTGGTTTCTATTCTTTCGCTAACTATAACCGCTATTATAGTTCAGCATCCGGCGCAAATTGCGAACCTTATATTTTTATGGGGTATCCAGAAATGTGTTTTAACATAGCGGAAGGTATCAACCGTGGCTGGGCCACCGGTAGTTCAGCCTCCTGGTACCTGGCAGGCATAAACGCTTCCATGGGTATCTATGGCCTCAGCAACAATCAGGTTTTGACTATCGGTGATCTGACAGGCGCCTCCCAGGGAACTGTGACTGTTAATATTCCCCAATTCCTGAGCAATCCCAACGTAGTGTATGCCGGAGACAATGCAACCGGCCTCAACCAGATATTACAACAAAAATATGTGGCCATGTTCAATAATTCAGGTTGGGAAGCATATTATAACTGGCGCCGGACAGGCGTTCCTGCCTTTTCACAAGGTGGTGTAGGCATCGGTACCACCAATAACCTGATTCCCAGGCGCTGGCAGTATCCACAGTCTGAAAAGGATTATAATGCAACTAACTATTTAGCTGCTGTTCAATCACAATTCAGTGGAACAGATGATTTAACAAAAGATACCTGGTTAACAAAATAGCCTTCTTTATTATGAAAGGCAGGCATCTAATGCCTGCCTTTTTTAGTTTTACTTTCAAAATCTTAGTTCATGAAAAGGCCCTCTTTAGTTGTCTTTTTTCTTGTACCTGTCATGGCCTTAGCACAGCCTGTAGATAGTATTAACCGGGAAATAAAATTACAGGGTTCCATCAATTTCAGAGATCTTGGCGGTTACCCTGCAAAGGACGGGAAGCATATTAAATGGGGGAAAATATACCGTTCTGCGGAGATTAGTAATCTCACAGAACAGGATCTTGCCAGGTTGAATACACTTTCCATAAACAGGGTTTTCGATTTCAGGGGACCAATGGAAGTAAGTAAAGCACCCGACCGCCTTCCTGCAACAGCTCAACGCATATCCCTGCCAGCCGGAAGTGAACAGGTGGGCAATGACATGTCTGCTTTCATGAAAGCCATGCAGAAAGCCAAAAGCGGCGACAGCCTGATGCTTACCTATTATACAGGGATAGAGCCTTTCAAAGACCGTTACAAACCTATATTTAACCAGCTGTTAAATGAATCCGGCGACAGTGCTATATTGTTTCATTGTACTGCCGGAAAGGACAGGACCGGTATTTTTGCTGCTTTGCTCCTGTATGCGCTGGATGTGGATACAGCCTTCATCATGCAAGATTACCTGGCCAGCAACAATTACATCAGGGCAGGTAATGCATCGCGGGTAAAGATGATGGTGGAGAGCCTGAAGATACCTGAACAAGTGGTCAATGATGTGATGGGTGTAAAAGCCTCTTATCTGCAGGCCACTATGCAAACAATTAGCACCCGGTACGGGAACATCAGTAGATACCTGAAAAAAGTAATGGGCCTCAATAAAAAGAAGATAAAAAAGCTCAGACTGCTCTATGAAGCTTAAAAATGGAGTTAAAATTTGTAACCACAACCGATAGAACCTACCCAGGTTTCCCTGACCCTGAAAGCATTGAAACCTATGACCACTCGTTTAATATCTGCCCGGACGCCTACCCCCAGTTTGGTATCCCATTCTCCGGTGGCATAATCCCACCAAAGGGTAGGGTAATAGGCTGGGCCAATCTTAAGGTCCTGGTTGATTTTGAATAATAATTGAGGCCCTCCGAACCCAAGCCATACTCTGCTGTGAAAATCCATTCCGATGATGGCTACTTTTTCAAAAAGTACAAGCTTGGGACGCTTTTTTTGAAGACTGTCTTGCTGCGAAAAGCATAGGAAGTAACTCAAGATAGCGAAAAGTACAAACAGGATCTTTCTCATAACAGGTGGAATATTTTTCAAAATAAAAGAATAATTAACAAGACTTTGGTTAGATACTTAATTTGATGATTTGTTAACCTTTATAATCAAAACATTGCATATCTAGTGATACCATTTCACTTTGGCCATCACATTCAGGTATGGAGTGAGATATCAAAGATCCCGTATGCAGCAAAAAGAGCAGCAGATCACAACACGGCACGCCAGGCCCGGTGATGGATTGACCATTTACAGGTTTGTATGTGAACTGGAGAACAGGTCTTTTGACTTCGATCAATTTCTTATTACCTACAGGAAGAATATCTGTGCTGACAATACCATCTACCTGGTGGCTTTGGATAGTGGGAATGCAATCATCGGTTATATCAGTTGCCACGGACAGTTGCTTCTGCATCATGGCGGAATGGTGTATGAGATACAGGAACTTTTTGTGGACCGGCATTACCGTTCCAGAGGCGCAGCCAGTCATTTGCTGCATTCACTTCACCGGGAACTGGAGAAGAGGGATTGCCTTTCGCTGGAGGTGACAGCGAATAATATCCGAAAAGGCATAGCGGAATTCTATTTTAAATGCGGGTTCACTCTTACACATACAAAGTTCACGAAGATCATTTAAAACAAGCATAATCATTACTTCATTGTTACATAATATAGTTTTGTAACTTTTGATTGCCGGTAACAAGGAAGTATCACCGAAATGGAAAGGATGACTTTCTTTTATTTTGAAATCAGCATTAATAAATAACTGAACAATATCAATCATTTATGGCTTCAGCTAAAATACAATCCATTGCCGATGATATCATCAGCCTTTATAAAAAATATGGCAGCAATGAATATTCAGGAGAAAAAGTTACACAGCTTGACCATATGGTACAGGCGGCTAACCTGGCCAGGCAAGGAGGTTTTCCCGAGGAGATGATATTGGCGGCATTCCTGCACGATATAGGTCATATCTGTTCTGCCGCTTATACAGTATCCACTATGGGAGATTCCGGTGTGATGAACCATGAAAAAATAGGGGCTCAATTTCTTCGTAAACGCGGTTTCTCGGAACATATAGTGCAACTCGTGGAGAACCATGTTTCCGCCAAACGTTACCTTACCTTTAAATATCCCCAATATTTTGAAGAACTCTCGGATGCCAGTAAAAAGACGCTGGAATACCAGGGTGGAGTGATGAATCCCGATGAGGCCATTCTGTTTGAACACGACCCTTATTTTGAGGATTTTATTGAAATGCGGCGCTGGGACGAATTGGCAAAGGAAATGCACAGACCTCTCGAATTGTCGCTCGACTATTTTCATCAGTTGCTGGTCAAACACCTGGAAAGCCAGGTAGCTGTTGCTGTTAACTTCTAAAACTTATGTTATGGATGGTTCCCATTTCCAGTTGGCGGTATTTGACATTTCCGGTACAACGGTAAAGGACAATGGAAATATTACCCAATCCTTTTTGTTTGCTCTGAAAAAGTTCGGCTATACCGTAGAGCTGAAAGAAGTGAACCGTGTCAGGGGATACAATAAGCAGTTGGCCATTCGCATGTTGCTGGAAAGATGCTACCCAGGGGAAATAAACGCAAATAATGGCCTAGTAAAAAGCATCCATGACCTGTTCCTGGAAAGGATGGCTAGCTTATATCAAAATGACCCTCACCTGGAACCTCTGGCCTACGCAGAAATAGTATTTTCACATTTGCATAAGGAAGGTGCTAAAGTAGCACTGAATACGGGATTCCCGAAAAGCATCACCAATATCATTATGGAGCGATTGAATTGGCGGGAGGCAGGACTGGTGGATCATGTTATCTCCTCTGATGAAGTGGAAAAAGGCAGGCCTGCTCCCGATATGATTCAGGCCATCATGCATAAACTGGGTGTCCTGGATACTTCCACTGTCGCCAAAATTGGCGACACAGAAGTGGATACACTGGAAGGAAGGATGGCTGGTTGTGGTCTGGTAGTAGGGGTTAGTACAGGAGTATATACCAACAGCCAATTGGAAAGCTACTACCCGGATGCGGTCATTGATGACCTGTCAGAATTGCTGTTCATTTTAAATTCAGCCTCCTTTGCCAAATAATCCTGAAAGCATGTTTATAAAGCCGAATAACCGATTCGGGGTAGCAGTTTATGCTGCCATCGTGGTCTTTCTCACCTATGCCATGGTATATGCATTTCGAAAACCTTTTACTGTTGGCACTTTTGACGGAATGACCTTCCTGGGCATCAACTATAAAGTATGCCTGGTCATCAGCCAGGTGCTGGGGTATACCCTTAGTAAGTTCTATGGTATAAAATTCATAGGAGAATTGAAACGTTTCGAACGCTGGAAGGTTATCGTACTGCTCATGATGATCGCATGGTTGTCTTTGTTCTTCTTTGCCATTGTGCCGGCACCCTATAATATTTTGTTCCTATTCATCAACGGTTTTCCCCTAGGAATGATATGGGGCATCATATTTTCTTATATCGAAGGGCGGCGAACGACCGATTTCATTGGGGCGGTGCTGGCCGTTAGTTTTATCTTTTCCTCCGGTGTGGTAAAGTCAGTGTCAAAATACCTTGTGATCAACTGGGAAGTGACTGAATTCTGGGGGCCCTTCATTACAGGACTTATCTTTATCATTCCATTGATGATATGTGTCTTCTTCCTCGAAAAAATACCCCTGCCCTCTTCGGCAGATATCCTCTCCCGGAACGAACGGGTACCCATGACTAAAGAAAAACGTAAACAATTGGTTTTAAATTTTTTGCCTGGTCTTGTCGTACTTATCATCATTTATACCCTCTTACTATATTCAGGGATATACGCGATAACTTTGCAGCTGATCTCTGGAATGAACTGGGTTTTGCAAACCAGGCATCCATATTTACACAGACGGAGGTACCCATCACACTGATTGTACTGGTCATTATAGCTTCACTTGTATTCATCAAGAATAATTTTGCCACTTTTCTCACCGCGCATATCCTGATACTCACCGGGTTCCTGATCACTGGCGTTTCTACCTATCTGTTTACGATGCATAGCCTTCATCCCATAAACTGGATGTTGATGGTGGGCTTAGGACTTTACCTCGGCTATATACCATTCAACTGCTTGTTGTTCGAACGTATGATCGCGGCATTCGGACTCAAAGGAAATGTCGGATTCCTGATGTATCTCGCTGATTCATTTGGTTACCTGGGAAGTATAACCGTACTTTTCGGAAAGGAAATATTCAGAATAAAACTGCATTGGGTTAGTTTCTATTCTCAAAGTGTTCTGATCCTTTCTTTGATCGGAATGGCTGGTACGCTTTTCTCAGCAATCTGGTTCTTCTTTAAATACAAAAAGGCGATCATACCATGGAAAAACGTACAGCCATCGTTATAGGCGCAGGAATTAGCGGTCTGGCTATGGCCAGAGCCCTCGCCATCCGGGGATTTAACGTTAAGGTCCTAGAACGCAATGGAAGGGCAATAGGTGCATCCATACGGAATTTCGGCATGATATGGCCTGTGGGTCAGCCTGCAGGTCATTTGTATGAAAGGGCATTGCGCAGTAAAAGAATTTGGAAGGGTATCTGCGATGAAGCTAATCTTTGGTATGGGGAAGTGGGTAGTCTTCATGTGGCACATGAAGAGGATGAATGGGAAGTGATAAAAGAACTCTATGAATCATTTCATCGCGATCGGCCGGTTGCATTATTAACCATTCCTGAAATAGCACACATTTGTCCTGCTGCAGAACCCAAAGGACTTATCGGGGGATTATACAGCAGGGATGAGATGATCATAAACGCGCTTCAGGCTATAGAAACCCTGCCTGGTTATCTTACCTCGAAATATGGTGTTGAATTCTTATGGAATAAATGTGTTAGCTATATCTCAGATCGCTGTGTATACATCGGAACCCATGAGTCCTATGACGCAGACCAGGTCTTTATTTGCAGCGGCACCGATTTTGAGACCTTGTACCCTGAAGAGTTTGCTCGTTTCTCCCTTACCAAATGCAAATTACAGATGATGCGTACTGCACCCCAGCCGGATAACTGGAGAATGGGAACAGCACTTTGCGGTGGATTATCCCTGATACACTATAACAGTTTCAATGCAGCCGCTTCGCTGGACAAACTGAAGAAAAGGTATACGGATGAATGGAAGGCATATACGGACAATGGGATACATGTGATGGCCTGCCAGAATGAAAGCGGACAGATCACCATAGGTGATTCCCATGAATACGGTTTAACGCATGATCCTTTCGACCGGGAAGCGATCAATACTCTTATACTGGCCTATCTGAAGAAGATCGCCCGGTTTCCCGAATGGCATATAGCAGAAACCTGGAACGGCATCTATCCCAAACTTACCAATGGAGACACCGAACTGTATTATTCGCCGGAACAGGGCGTGCATATTGTGAACGGACTGGGTGGCACAGGAATGACCATGTCCTTTGGATACATGGAAGAAGTGGTGGAGGGGTTATGAAATATTGAAAAGCATATTTTGGAAATAATGTTCCTAACTGCTGGAGTCCATGCACCTGGTTAGCATAGTGTTAAAATAAAAGGAATGCATATAAGCAGTCGAATATCCTTCCAGCCTGCTTATATGCATAACCCGCGATCAAAAATAGAACTGCTCGCTGATGATCTTTCCGTCCTTTACCTCATAATGACACATCTCATCCATCTGAACCCGGCCTCTTTCCTTCATGGTGGCATCGATGTGCAGGTCCATAAAAATGTGATTGCCGAATACTTTGGGCTCGCCGGCATGTCCGCTGTGCATTTCGTCGATCATGCTTTGAAATTGTTTGCCCTTTGATTCAATGGCTTCAACTCCTGTAGTAGTCACCAGGTTACCGGTAATCATATCCATTTCGGTACTGGTAGCATCAGCTGCAAACAATTCTTTTTGTGCAGCGTCAAAATGTCCTTGATTGCACAACTCGTGTAAGCTGTGTGCGATGTCATGTGTTGTCATAATAATATTTTATTTGTTTGGTACTAAAGTATAATCTGGATATGGAGTAATTATTACTGTGGGGTTAAAAGATTATTACCATCGGCACATCCTTATAACTATTTGCTAACTTAAGCATTTTGCCACAGATATATTCCCTGCATGCCATCCTGGTCCCGGCTTGCAACCCTTTTTTTATTATAAATAGTATTATCCCTATATAAATTAAATTTGTGCAGTGAGGATATGACTTTT
>JANYAL010000277.1 GCA_025361325.1 Bacteroidota bacterium | reverse complement strand
GGTCTGCCCATATGATAAATACATGGTAAAAAATAAAATCGAAAAAATAATCTTCTTGAACATATTGACGGGATATTTGAACCGTAAGATAAAAAATTAATGCCTACGAACCTATACGTAAGGCCTTGTATTTTATGTAATTTTTTCCTAAATAATTGAACATTTTTTATACTGGATATATCTTTAAATATTGGTAACCTCAAGGAAATAAGCTTAATACAAATAAAACATTTATCTTTAAAGAAGACAGATGTACATTACAATTAAGATGAGAAGATACCAGCTATTTTTTATCCTTTTGATCTCCGGTTTCAGGTTGTCGGCACAGCAAAACGAAAACAATATTTCAGGAAATACGACCGCCAGCCACATTTATGCCGTAGTGGTCGGTATCTCGCAATATGCCGCCAACGATAATATCCCTTCTCTGAAATATGCCCACCGGGATGCACAGGAATTTGCCAAATACCTGCAATCTTCTTCAGGTGGGTCGGTGCCCTCGGAGCATATACGCTTGCTGGTAAACGAACAGGCCACCGTTGCAGCCGTGTATGATGCACTATCCTGGCTCACCCAGACCTGCGGCAAGAATGACCTGGTGTTTTTTTATTTCGCCGGCCATGGCGACCTGGAATCACAAACCATTTTCAACCTGGGCTTCCTGCTCACCTACAATACCCCGCGACCCAATTATATAAACAATGCCTTGCGCATTGAGGACCTGAACAATATCGCCAATACCCTCTCTGTAACCAACAATGCCAAAGTAGTTTTGATCACAGATGCCTGTCACTCCGGCGACCTTGCCGGCAAAGGTTTCAGGAGTTCCTTTCTCATCGGCGATGCACTGCGCAAGACAAAGAACGATGAAGTGCGCATCACTTCCTGCACGCCCAGCCAACTGAGTTCCGAAGATGCCGGATGGGGTGGCGGCAGAGGGGTGTTTTCCTGGTACCTGGTCAATGGGCTGATAGGGCTTGCCGATATGCGGAACGCTGGTGTCGTGAGCGTACAGGATATACAGTCATACCTGGATTCTGCACTTTCACACGATCCCTTACTCATTGAGAACAACACGAAACAGACTCCGGTAATCACCGGAGATGGGGGTTTTACACTTGCCACCGTAGACAAGACAACCCTTGCTAATATAAAAATTCAACAGGTTGCACCGGTCTTGAACCAGCATCTGCTGAAACCGCTTCCCATGCAGCCGGAGGATAAATTCTTCAATTACCTGAATGGCCAGCCTTTGGAAGAAATGGTCAATTTTTTACAGTTGGACAGCATACAAGCCGCCGATATTCCATTGGCCTTCATCGACCAGTTAATGGCTAGGCAAACAGACAATGATTTCATTCAGAACGCGAAGCAATTGAAGAACAGTCTGGTGGACGATAAGGATAAATTCAACCGCTTCAAACAACATTTGGTGGAAAGCATCCACAACCGCGGACAGGAGATCATCAACCTCTACCTGAAAGGTGACGCGGCCGAACTGGAAAAGCGCCGGTATTACAATATAAACAGCAAGGGTTATGATGTATACCCTCATATGTTCTCCACCGCCGTCAAACTTACTTCCCCTTCTAATTACTTATATCGTATACTGCAGATAGACCAGCACTATTTTGCAGGTGTGGCTGCCCGGCTGAAGATACCTACAGTTGAAGATCCACTCCCTTTATTGGACATATCCCTTTCTGAACAGCTTAAAGCTTTTAAACTGGAAGGTAATGCTGCATATATCCATAACGAACTGGGAGCGCTTTATATGTTAAAAGGTGACCTGGCCAAAGCCGAGACCTATCTTATTCGCGCTACCCAGATCGCACCGGAATGGGCCATACCCTGGACCAATCTCTGTGGCATGTATAGTGTACAGAAAAAATTTGTAGCAGGTATCCAGGCCGGGAGAACAGCCGATAGTTTACAGGCAGGCCTTCATGCCACAGCCATGTCCATGGGACTCTTGTATGAAAATGCGGGTAACCGTTTACTGGCAGAAGAATATGACCGCAGGGCAATAGATATCAACCCCCGGCATTACCTGCCCTTTGAACGCCTGGGAAATGTGTATACCAGTACAACTCAATATGCAGCAGCTGATTCCTTCTTCTATGAGGCAGATCTCCGTAAAATGGGCTTTCATTTCAAAGGGAATCCGTTCATTTTTGTCAGTCCGGCAATAGTACTTGGCCCTAATCCCCCATTAACTTGTCAACTGGATACTTCCAAACTTTCCAGGAACGATGTAATGGCCTTTTTTTACTGGGGCATGCAGGAATATGAAGACAAAAACTATGATCAGGCTGAAAGGGTCTTTAAAAAGATCATAGTGGTTGAGAGAAATAACCCGTTGGTCTTCCATTACCTGGGAAAAATCTTCTATGACCAGCAGAAATGGGAGAAAGCCGAGGTCATGTTCAAACTCGCAATGAAGAATCATCTGGATGAAGCTGCCTTCGCCGCTTACTGTGATTCCATGCACCATGCGTTTACATTTCCTTATCCCCACGATTGTTTTGAAGCTTATTTTCAGGCACATAATTACCGCCCGGAAGAAGATCATTACTTTCTTGCTTCCATGTATGAGCATTGGGGGCATTATGTGGAAGCAGAGTTGCACTATCGGTCCATAATGAAAATAAAGCCTGATTTCATAGGCAGCTATTTTAAATTATGGAACCTGATGGAAAAACTAGGCCGCTTTGAAGAATCGGAAAAGATCATTCAGCAATTCGGGCAATATGGCGCGGAAAGAACCAAGATAGAGTTGAATGAGTTTTACAAAAGGGCAATCGGTCATTTCCCGGGTAACAGCCAGTGGCCCTACAAACTTGGACTCCTCTTGTACGACCTGGCACAGAATCAGCCGGGAAAGCCATTCCTTGATACGATCGTCTATTTTCCGATGATCAACAAGGAAGTTTTCCTGGATCAGGACAACTATAACAGCCTGCACTTGCCATACATGTGGCTCCCACCCATCAATAACAGACAAGATTATACAATTTTGTCAAATTTGCATCCCGATCACCTCGCGGTCTCAATACCCGGCACAGAGGAATGGATCATGCTGGGAACATCTCCGATCTTTACACCCCGAAAAGATGCAATCACCTACCTGTCCATGACTGCCGGGATGATAACAGATTCTCTTACCCTGGCCGACATCAATTACAAGATCGGCAATCTTTATGTATGGGCCGGATCAAAGAAACAAGCCCATCCTTATTATTCTGCTTCCGTAGACCTGTCACCGGGCAATGCCGGTTTCCGGCTCACCCTGATTGACATAAGCAAGTCAGTTTATAAGTTCAGCCTGGCCCTGGAGAACCTGGAGTACTTGTACAAGAACCACCAGATCAATTTCCCCGACCGCCTCCTGCTGGCTGAATTCGACATCCATGCCGGTGCTTTTAATGAAGCTAAGCTGCTGCTGGACACGGCAAGCGCCACCTACCCCTATACGGTAGCTGCCATATCCGACCTCAACGGCAGGCTTGAGTTGCTTTCGGGGCAACCAAAACAGGCCCTGCCCTGGTATACGGATCACCTTTCCCTGAACCCCGGTGATTCCATGACAATGTATACCATTGCCCGGCTTTTTGCGCAGATGGGCAACGCTTCATCCGCTTGGAAATGGCTGGACAAGGCCCTGGACAAGGGATTCAATTATTCTTTTGTACTGGCCTATGACCCCGCCTGGGAAAAGTACCGGGGTACATCAAGCTGGAAAAAAATAACGGCACAGTTCCCTAAAATGAAACGTTATGCAAATCCTGATATTCACCCTTAAGCAATACTGTTGAAGCGTTACCTGCTCATACTGGTCCTGTTCCTGCCTTGTGCAAGGCTGATCGCCCAGGTACAGCAGGTCAGGGTTGCCCATACCTATGCCATTGTCATTGGCATTTCACAATATTCAAAAGAAAATAATCTTCCTTCGCTGAAATACGCACACCGCGATGCTGAGGAATTTGCCCGCTACCTGCAATCCCCTGCGGGTGGTTCCGTTCCAACGGAGCATATCATCCTGCTCAAGAATGAAGAGGCAACGCTTGCAGCAGTCGATAATGCCCTTTACCAGGTCAGGGATTCTACAGGAACTAATGACCTGGTCTATTTTTATTTTGCAGGGCATGGCGACAAGCAGACCAGTTTCCACGATAACCTTGGTTTCCTGCTTACCTATAATACCCCGCGGTTCAATTATCTCAACAATGCGTTGCGCATAGAGGACCTTAACGATTTTGCGGATGGACTGTCCATTTCCAATAAGGCCAATGTGGTGCTTATCACAGATGCCTGTCATTCGGGCGACCTGGCCATAAACGGATTCCGGGGCTCCCCCATGGTAAATGAAGCGCTGCGAAGCGTGAAGAACAAGGAGATCCGTATCACTTCCTGCGATACGGACCAACTTTCGGTAGAAGGTCCGGATTGGGGAGGTGGAAGAGGCGTTTTCTCCTGGTACCTGGTCAATGGACTGAAAGGGTACGCATCAAGGAATGGCCAGGGAAATATAAATTTGGGCGATCTACAGGTGTACCTGGATTCCTGTTTCGCTGTAGACCGGGTACTTGATGAGGACCAGCAAAAAGAACATGCCAGGAAACAAAACCCGGTGCTGAAAGGCAATACCGGTTTCATCCTCGCCAGAATGGATACCCAGGCCCTGGCCGGGCTCAGGAAAATGAGCATTGGTCAACCAGGTAAATTTTCGATCTCAACTGCCCTTCGCCCCCTGCCCATACAACCTGCCGACCTGTTCTTCCAATACCTGAAGATGCAGCCCATCGAAGCGCGCTTAAATTTCTTCCTCCTCGACAGCCTTAAACCATCAGAAATTCCCATAGCCTGCATAGACCAGCTTTTAACAAATAAATTGACAGACGGATTCCGCGATACAATGAATACGCTGAAAGCATCACTTCAAACGGATAAGGATAAGTTGAACTGATTTACGGACAGGCTGGTTGAAATGATGCACAACCGCGGACAGGATATCATCAACCTTTATATAGCCGGGGACGCGGCAGAACTGGAAAAGCGCAGGTATTACAACATCAACAGCAGTGGCTACGATGTCTTTCCCAGGATGTTTTCCACAGCACTCAAGCTAACCTCACCCTCAAATTACCTGTACAGAACATTACAGGTTGACCAGCACTATTTTGCAGGTGTGGCTGCCCGGCTGAAGATACCTACCGTAGAAGACCCGGGTCCATTGATCGATCTTTCTTTATCGGAGCAAGGGATGGCACTTCAACTGCTGGGGAATGCAGCCTATATCCAAAATGAACTGGGTAACCTGTACCAGATCAAGGGTGATTTGACAAAAGCTGCCGATTATTTTACCAGGGCCACACAGATCGAACAGGGGTGGGCAATCCCCTGGGCAAATCTCTGCGGCCTGTATGCCCTGCAGGGAAAATTCACTGACGGGATACAGGCCGGGCGGACCGCAGACAGTTTACAGCCGGGAATTAACCTAACCAACAATAACATGGGGTTGTTATACCAAATGGCTGGTAACCTGATGCTGGCAGAAGCGTATTACCGCAATTCCATAGATATCAATTCCAGGTTTTACTTTCCGTATGAAAAACTGGGCCAGGTGTATACGATGAATACCAAATATGCCCTGGCTGATTCTTTTTATAATGAGGCGGAAAAAAGAAAGAAAGGATTTCATTTTAACGGGAACAGTAAATATCCTTCATTGAATATAGTTGACTTAGAAGATTTTTTATCCATGTTAAGTCCCTGTAACCCGGATACATCTCAGTTCGACAAGAACGACCAGGCGGCTTTTTTTTGGTGGGGATACAGTCAGTATGAAATAAGGAATTATACAAAGGCGGAACAATTGCTGAGAAAAGTAGTATCCATCGACCGAAACAACCCGCTGGTGTATCATTACCTGGGTAAGCTCTGTTACGACCAGCACCAGTGGGAAAAGGCCGCCGTTCAGTTTAAACTGGCCGTTTCAAACTACCTCGATGAAGCATCCTTTAAACAGTATTGCGATAAGAAGATCGTTGGCACCTATCCGTATGATCACCATTGCCTGGAGGATTTCTTCAGGGGCAGCCGCTATAAACGCGAAGAAGACCTGTATTTTCTTGCAGCAATCTTTGACAGCACCCGCCATTATGAAGAAGCGGAAATTTTATACCGTACGATCATTCAAATGGTTCCGGACAATATCTGCGGATATTACAAATTATGGCACTTGCTGGAAACTACGGGCCGCTTCGCAGAAGCGGAAAAGATATTATTGGGCTATGCTGCCATTGAGCAGGAACAATTCAGGAACAGCCAGGTCGGAGGAAACAACCAGTTTAAAGACCGGTCAGATTATATAACCGATTATATAAAGGAAGAATTACTGAACCTCTACCGAAAAGCCATCAAACAATTCCCTGATGACGGGTACTGGTATTACAAGATAGGGATCCTTGATTATGAGTTGGCCCCAGTATCCAGGATGCTTTTACGCGATACAATCATTTATTTCCCGGTGCTGAACAAAGAAAGGTTCTATAACCAGGCATACCAGAACAACAGCAATACATCTGGACTGGATTCCCTGCAATTGACCAAACAACCAGGGCCCACCGGAGATGGAAATAAAGATTATGTTACTAAGCCATTAAAAATATCCATTCCCGGCACCAACCAGGTCATATTGCTGGATGAAATCGACCTCGAAACACCGCGCCAGGATGCAATAAGATACCTGTCCCGGGCAGCTGAATTGTTACAGGACAGCATAACGCTGGCGGATATCTATTTCAGGATCGGTAATGTATATGTAATGGCGGGATCTAAAAAACTGGCCATCCCTTATTATTCCAGGTCCATACAATTCGATACAGCCAATGCAGGCGTACGGCTTAGAATGATCGATGCCAGTCATGCCGCTTACCAGAACAGCCTGGCGAAGGAAAACCTGGAATACCTGTACATGCAAAGGGAACTCGATTTTCCCAACAGGCTCCTGCTGGCCGAGTTTGATATTCATGCCCGTGAATTTGCCGAAGCCGGCCTACTACTGGATGAGGCCGCTATGATGATGCCCTATCCTATTCCGGACATAATCGAACTGAACGGCAGGCTACAACTCCTGTCCGGGCAACCGGCAAAAGCTTTGACCTGGTATAATGAACACCTGGCTCGGGTACCCAATGATCCGATGACCCAGTACACCATCGGTAGGCTGTACGCACAATTACAGGAGCCCGGGCAAGCTTACAAATGGCTTGAGCTGGCATTGAACAATGGCTTCAACTTCTCAAATGTATTGGCGGGCGATGCAATATGGAAATTCTACCGGGGCACAAGCGCCTGGAATGAACTGCTTGCAAAGTTTCCTAAAATGAAAAAATATGCCCCGGATGAATAACGACAATCCTTCTAAAAATTGCTGATATCCTATATTTTATACCCGTATCAGAATAACTTTTTGAACTTTCCCGTAAACCGGTTCACATCCGTTACCGGCACCGGGTTCTGCAAACAGCCGTTGGCCCAGATGCAGGGATCGCCGCAGCAGATATGCCGCACTTTACGCGTCGTCTCATCCCGGGCCTCACTGATCACCTGGTCCCAGTTGGTTGAGTTTCTTGTCCTCGACAGATTATTGTTCAGCGCTTCCCGGAAATAGATAGAGAAGAAACTGCCCGTGGCACTGTCGCAGGCGGCTTTCTGGTTCACGTCGGCTGCCGTGAACAACAGGTTCCTCGGCTGGGGATTCAGGAACAGGTTCACAAAATTAGCCGGGCTCCAGTCCAGTATACCACGCCCCGTTAATACAGATTTACCGACAGGCTTGCGGTCCTCCACTTTGGTATTGCAGCAATCGCTGATCACCAGGTTCAGCCGGGCATTCTGGCTGATGATGGCAGTATAAATATCCTGCATGTTCAGGGAATTAACCAGGTAAGTGGCTGCGAACTTCGGTCCGTGTGGCCGCAGGTCGATATAGGGATAAACCCGGGGGTCGTTGTCCTTCCTGAATCCGTGCCCCGAATAATAGAACACCACAATATCATTGGGGCCCGGCTTAAGTCCTTTGATCGCTTTGATAACATTAGCCTTGTTATAATTGTCCCCGTCTATAACCAGCGGCGGCATTTTTTTGATGCCTGCATAGGTGCAAAGGGTATCAAAATAATGCATCATCTGGTCCCTGTCCAGCAAGGTCGACTTCCCGATCTCGGGATCCAGGGTATTGGCAACAATGATAGTGTACATCTTCACATTAACGGCCAGGTCTTTGAATATACCCCTTGAGCCGGACTGGTCCATACCAACCAGGAAATCTTCGCCTGGTGAGAAGAATCCGGCAAGGAAATCCCTGTTAAGTGCATCTGCATTCAGGGTTTCAGCCAAAACCAGGGTACCCGCCTGCATGTCTTTTCCTGCATTGCGGAAAAATACACCGCTGGGTTCAAAGGCATTGCTGTTAGGGTTCATTTTGAACCAGAAAAGGGGTATGGGTAGTTTTGAAAAACTGTTGCCGAATTTGAAGTCGGGCCGCCCGGTTGTATCATAATAGGTTTGGCTGGTATCCGGTAACCCGCTTCCGGGTTTGAGTTCCAGGTCGGTGGAATGGATACCAATTTCAGCCAGGATGATATCATTGTTTCCTGGCACATCATACCGGATCCGCATGAATCCCGAACCCGTATTGTTTTGCAGGAAGAAGGCATTATACAGGATGGAATCCCCGGTATCAGCGGAACGATACTGGAAATGATACACCGTCTGGGCAGAAACAGTCAGGCATAAAGAAGAAGCCAGTAAAAGTGCATAAAAAAGTACAGGTCGCATATATTGCAGATTGAAAGTTGAAAGTGAAACTAAAACTACTAAATAATACAGCAGGTTCAAAGCTTGATTTTCTTTGACCTAAAATAATTTGAACATACAGGATTATATCACCTATTTTAGTTTATGCTAAGGCGTTATTTAAACATCCATATCTCTTTAACCGGCAGCAGGTTCAGGCTCCTCCTTCCGGTATGGATATCATTGCTCAGCATAGCGGTACCGGCACAGAACCGGGTTGTCGACAGTTTGAATGACTTATTGAAAACAGCGAAATACGACAGCAACAGGGTAACCCTGTTATGGAACCTGGCCAATGCCTATAACTCCTTCAAACCCGAAAAAGCACTGCGTATCTCCCAGGATGCATTGGTACTGGCACAACATATCAAATTCACAGAAGGTGAATCCCGTTCGCTGGGCAGCATCGCCAATGCCTTTCTCCAGATCGGCAATTATCCGAAGGCCCTCGAATTCTACCTGCGCAAACTGCAACTGGAGGAAAAAAGGAACGATCCCCAGAACCTGGCCAGCGTGATCCTGAATATCGGTAGTGTATACCTGTACCAGGAAGAATATGATAAGACACTCGCTTATTATTTCCGGGCCGATTCCATCATGAAGACCGATCCCCCGGGCAACCCGCAATATGGTATGGTGCTCAGGTACAGTATTGCCCTCGATATCGGCGACCTGTACAATCGCATCAACAAACCCGATTCTGCATACGGATATTTTACACTGGC
>JANYAL010000259.1 GCA_025361325.1 Bacteroidota bacterium | reverse complement strand
ACATCAGGTCAAAGCGTTTGGGTTCTGTTAGTTCGGTGGTGGTAAGGTTTATAGCACTGGCATTATTAATCAAAATATCTATGCCCCCAAAACGTTCAACTGTTTTATCAACCACTTGTTGCACCTGGTCTTCAAATCGTATATCGCATTGCACCGCCAATGCCTTGCCTCCGGCTGTCTCCATTTCTGCCGCGGCAGAAAAAATAGTACCGCCCAGTTTAGGATTTTCTTCCACACTTTTGGAAGCAATTACAATATTGGCACCAGCAGCTGCCAATTTTAAACCAATGGCTTTACCGATACCCCTGGATGCTCCGGTAATGATAACGGTTTTGTTCAGAAAAGACATGCTGTTAATTTTTTCAAATCTAATACAAATCGTGCAGGATTGCATATTATTCCCTGTTATGTCAAACTGCCCTCAGCATAAATCAATCCAAATACTGTTTAACAATAGGTTTTTTTTCATCCCTTTTTATTGAACGGTTTTACGAGGTCAAAATAATTAAACAATTGTTTGATTAAATTTAAACAATTGTTTAGTTTTGCACCCTTAAAATAAGGGTAATGGATTTTAATGATAAGCAGAAGCAGATCATAGAAACGGCGGAACAACTTTTTGCAGACAGGGGATTTGAGGGAACTTCGGTACGGGATATTGCAGAAGAAGCGGGCATCAATGTAGCCATGATCTCCTATTATTTCGGTTCCAAGGAAAAATTACTGGAGGCACTGTTCAGTTACCGTGCCGGAGATACCGTCCAGCAGCTGGAGGGTATGATTCACCATAAGGTCCTGGCTCCATTGGAAAAGATCAATTTAATGATCGACTTCTATATTAATAAGTTTCAGCGCCAGCAATGTTTCTTTAAGATCATGATGCGCGAACAGGTGGCCAGCCAGCATGGGGTAACATCGGGTTTGATACAACATTTTAAGAAACGTAACCAGCAACTGGTAAAACAGTTGATCCAGGAAGGGCAAAAAACCGGTGAATTCAGTAAGAATATAGATGTGCCTGTACTCATGGCCACGCTGATCGGTACAACCGGGCACCTGATGGCAACGCAGCATTTTTACCGGGAGATTAATCACCTCCAGGAAATGCCTGATGAACAATTTCAAAAACTGATAAAGAAAAAATTAAGTGTTCACCTGAAATTCCTTTTTAAAGCAATATTGACTCATGAAATATAAATCATTTTTAACCGGTCTGTTTATTTTATTCATATTCACATCCCGGGTATCCTTGAAGGCCCAGGCCAGGAATCTTGCACTTAAGGAAGCCATTGAGCTGAGCCTGAAGAACAGCAAAGTGTTGAAAAACAATGCCCTTAAAATAGATATGGCTGCCATCGACGTTACCGGTGCGCTCGAAAATCGTTTACCGGATGCCGGTACAAGTGTTTCTTACCTCTATTTACCTGTAAAACCCAATATTGATCTGAAGACGGGATCAAACAACAATACCAATACAAAGGTACACCAGGTAGTATATGGAAATGTATCCGTTTCTGTCCCGTTATACACCGCCGGGAAATTAACGTACGGTATCGAATCTGCAAGATACCTGGAACAGGCAATTAAATTGGACGCTGAGCATGAAAGAGGATTGGTGATCTTAAATACCATATACGCCTGTATCAATCTGTATAAGGCCGATCAGGCCATAACGCTGGTCAGGGAAAATCTGGTACAGGCCCGGCAAAGGGTGACAGACTTTTCCAACCTTGAAAAAAACGGTGTGCTGGCAAGAAATGATCTGCTCAAGGCTGAACTGCAGGCCGGGAACACAGAACTTGCATTGCTCGATGCGGAAAGTAATTTTAAACTGGCCTGTGTGAACATGAATCTGATGATCGGATGGACGGAACAGACGGAAATTGTTCCTGATAAAACCGGAATAGCACTTCCAACAGAAATCAAATCACTTGAGTCTTATGAGACCGATGCCTTGCAAAATCGCAAGGATGTTGTGGCATTAACCTACCGCAAAAAAGCTGCAATTTCCGGTATACGATTTGCAAAATCTGATTACTACCCGGGAATTGCACTTACGGGAGGATACCTGGCGGCAGATATTCCGGGCTTTTTGTCTGTTACCAATACGGTAAATATTGGTATCGGGATAAAATACAATATAGCATCCTTATGGAAAACCAAGACCAAAATACAGGAAGCAAAACTAAAACTGCAGCAATTGGAGAATAATGTCGAAATGCTGAATGATGATATCAGGCTCCAGATCAACCGGGCTTACCAGTCCTACCTGGTAAGTGTAAAAAAAATTCAGGTGTTCGAGAAATCAGTTGAGCAGGCCACCGAAAATTACAGGATAACCAAAAACAAATATGATAATGCCCTTGCTACAGTTACTGAATTGCTGGAGGCGGATGTGGCATTACTGCAGAGTAAACTTAGTGTGACTAATGCCAAGGCAGACTCCTTTCTGGCCTATAATAAGCTTTTGCAGGTATCCGGATTATTAAATAACTGATAAACACATGTAAACATACAATTTATTTTATGGCACAGAATAATAACGAAACAAAAATTAAACAGGAAAATCCCTCATCGGGCAATACGAATAAGAGAAGCAGGGTTTTTCTGATCATATTAATTGTCATGCTGATAGCCGGCACCTGGTTTGGTGTAACCAAATATATACACGGTCAGCATCATGAACAAACAGACGACGCCCAGATCGAAGCTAATATCAGCCCGGTTATACCCCGTGTGGCAGGCTACATCAGGGAAGTACGTGTCAAGGATAACCAGATGGTAGCAAAAGGCGATACACTGATCATTCTGGATGACAGGGATCTTGCTTTAAGGGTTCAGCAGGCTGAAGCAGCACTGGCCACTGCCAAAAGCAATTATACGGCGGCGGAAGCCAATACTGATGCATCCAGGGCAAATATCACCAGCACCCATTCAGGCATAGCAACCATAGATGCTCAGATAGAATCTGCAAAAGTAAATGTCTGGAGGGCGACCCAGGATTACGACAGGTATTCCAACCTGGTCAAGGATCATTCTATAACCCAACAGCAGTATGAGCAGGCACTGGCGGCAAAACAAAACACGGAGCACCAGTTACAGGTATTGAAACAACAAAAGAACCAGGTAGCCCAGCAAACCAGGGCCGTGGCTTCTCAAAGTAATGCCACTTCTTCGCAGATCAGCATAGCTGGCAGCATTATTAAACAAAGAGAAGTAGATGTGGCAGATGCAAAACTTAACCTTTCGTATTCAGTAATAGTTGCGCCCGAAGCAGGCCGGGTATCCAAAGTGAATGTTCAGGATGGTCAGTTCTTACAACCCGGCCAGGCTGTATTCAGTATCGTTCTTGACCAGACTGTATGGGTGGTAGCCAATTTTAAGGAAACACAGTTTGAAAAGATGAGGATTGGGCAAAAAGTGACGGTGAATGCGGATGCCTTTCCCGGCCATGTTTTTGATGCTTCACTATCCTCATTTTCACCGGCAACAGGCTCCCGTTTCGCTTTATTGCCCCCCGATAATGCCAGCGGCAATTTTGTTAAAGTAGTACAGCGATTACCGGTTAAGATTGATTTCGTGAACCCGGTGGATACACTGCTCAAACAACTCCGGCCCGGTATGAACGTGAATGTAGATGTGCACCTGGACTAAAAACTGTCTTTTTCGATAAACCGGTTAACGGCAATAAATATCTTATATGCAACAAATGGATTCCCTTGTTGAATATGGCGCCAGGCGGGTAATAATAACCATTACCGCCATATTATGTGCATTACTGGAGATCGTGGATACTACCATTGTGAATGTGGCACTCAATAACATGCGGGGTTCACTGGGAGCTACGTTATCAGAAGTTAGCTGGGTAATCACTGCTTATGCGATCGGTAATGTCATCATCGTACCTATGACAAGTTGGTTGTCTAAGCAGTTCGGGCGACGTAACTATTTTGCCGCATCGATAATGCTCTTCACCTTTTCGTCTTTCCTGTGTGGCAATGCAAGCGGGATATGGGAACTGGTTATCTTCCGGTTCATACAGGGCATCGGGGGGGGGGCTTTATTGGTCACTTCACAAACGATCATCACTGAAAGCTATCCTCCCGAAAAAAGAAGCATGGCACAGGCTATTTACGGTTTGGGAGTTATCATAGGTCCAACGCTGGGCCCACCCCTGGGAGGTTATATAGTGGATCATGCTTCCTGGCCTTTTATATTCTATATCAATATTCCAATTGGTATCATTGCTGCCTTAATGACCCTTCAGTTTGTACGCAGTCCTAAATACGGAGAAAAAAGTGCCTTGAAAGACATCGATTGGATCGGTATGGCGCTTTTGATCATCACTGTAGGCTCACTCCAATATGTATTGGAAAAAGGTCAGGATGATGACTGGTTTAACAGTAGTACCATCATCTCGCTTGTTGTGGCAGCCGTTCTGGGTTTGTATTTTTTCATATGGAGGGAATTAAGTTTCAGGAATCCCATCGTTGAACTCAGGGTCCTGAAGAACGGTAATCTTCGTGTAGGCACCATCCTGTCCTTTATTCTAGGTTTTGGCTTATATGGATCCACGTTCATTATCCCTTTATACACCCAATCTACACTTGGTTGGACGGCACAACAATCCGGTATGCTAATGATACCGGCAGCACTTACCACTGCCTTTATGATGCCGATAATCGGGAATATGCTTCAGAAAGGTATCCCGCAACAATTCCTGGTGGCATTAGGAATGATACTTTTCACCATATTCACTTTTTGGGGGTATTCCATCATGACTCCGGATACGGGATCAAATGATTTTTTCTGGATGCTTATATTCCGCGGAATGGCGCTTGGCATGTTATTCATTCCTATAACTGCACTTTCCCTGTCTACGCTGAAAGGCCAGCAAATCGGACAGGGAGCAGCATTTACAGGAATGATGAGACAACTGGGTGGCTCTTTCGGCGTGGCAATGATCACCACTTTCATGGTTCACCAGAATATGGTTCACCGCAATGATATGGTTAGCAAACTGGACATGTACAATCCGTTGTTGCAGCAAAAAATCCATGCCCTGCAATATAATTTTATGGGTAAGGGTATGGCTTCAGATGTAGCGCTTAAAAGCAGTTATTCCGCACTGGACCGTATGGTAAGTAAACAGGCTTCCGTACTATCATATATGGATGTTTTCA
>JANYAL010000246.1 GCA_025361325.1 Bacteroidota bacterium | reverse complement strand
GAGGTTTCCGGTGGGTTCATCGGCAAGTATGATGGAAGGGTTATTGATGAGCGCACGTGCAATGGCCACCCGCTGGCACTGTCCCCCACTCAGTTCATTCGGCTTATGCTGGCTGCGATCATCCAGTTTTACCTTTTGGAGCACTTCCATGGCTCTTTGCGCTCTTTCCTTCTTGGGGATACCACTGTATATCAGTGGCAGGGCAACATTCTCGGCAGCAGTAAGACGTGGCAGTAAATTAAATTGCTGGAATACGAAACCTATCTCTTTGTTACGTACAATCGCCAGTTCATTATCAGGCATCCTGCTTACATCCTTACTGTTGAGGATGTACTTACCCCCGCTGGGAGAATCGAGGCAACCCAGGATATTCATCAGGGTAGATTTACCTGAGCCACTTGGCCCCATCAGTGCAACGTATTCATTCTTGTTGATCTCCAGGCTGATGTCGCGGAGTACCTGCAATTCAAGCTTTCCAAGATAGTAACTCTTACATATCATTTCCAGTAGAATGATGCGTTCCGCGGGCATAGTAATGGGTTGTGTGTTGATTGAATAAGTTGGGTTTAGAAGGAGAGCGTTGGAGGGTTTAGAAACTTAAGTTTATAAACCTGAACCTGCTAAACTATTTTATTCCTGTTCTCTATTTCCTGATCACTTTAGGCACTTTAAAGAAAAATTCGTCATGCAGGGCTGCGTTCTTTAATCCTTCCTTCCTGCTGATGCTTCCGGTTACAATATCCTCCCTCAGGATATTGCTGTTCCCGCTCACATGCAAAAGGGGGGATACCCCGGTTGTATCCAGCTCATTCAGTTTTTCAACAAAAGCGATCATGCGCTGCAGGTCTTTTTTAATATCTTCCTTTTGCAGGTCATCGAATTGAAGCCTGGACAAATCTGCCAGCTTTTCCACCAATGCATCATTAACTTCCATATCACAAATTTAATCAATTACACCGACAGCGCATTTATATGTATGGCATTCAATTTTACCGGCCCATCAACCCATGAAATCCACTTTTACTATCTTCGCCTTCCTTATGAGTGGTAAAAAAGCAATAGTAATGAGTGGTATACGGCCTACAGGTTTCCTTCACCTGGGGAACTATTTCGGGGCCATACGTAACTATGTTCGGATGCAGGAAGAATTTGACTGCTATTATATGGTGGCCGACCTGCATTCCCTGACCACGCATCCGGACACCCGTGAACTCAGGACTAATGTACACCGGGTACTCTCCGAAAACATAGCCTGCGGGCTGGATCCGGAAAAAGCAGCTTTGTATTGTCAGAGCCACGTTCGTGAGACCAGTGAATTATACTTATACTTGAACATGCTTGCCTATAAAGGGGAGTTGGAAAAGACCGTCACGTTCAAGGATAAGGTACGGCAGAATCCGGAAAATGTGAATGCCGGGCTGCTTACCTACCCGGTTTTGCAGACAGCAGATATTATCATACACCGGGCGCAATATGTGCCGGTTGGCAAGGACCAGGAGCAGCACCTGGAAATGGCCAGAAATTTCGTTAACCGCTTCAATCACCGGTATGGAAATGTGTTCCCGGAGCCACATGCCTTTAATTTTAACAGTGAACTGATAAAAGTGCCCAGCCTTGATGGTTCAGGCAAAATGAGTAAAAGCGAGAACCAGATGTCTACTTTATATCTGGCCGATGGAGATGAGGTGATCCGGAAAAAAGTGATGAAGGCAAAGACTGACAATGGCCCTACGGAACAGAACTCCCCCAAACCCGACTATATCGAGAATGTATTCAGCCTGCTTAAACTGGTTTCAGATAAGCCTGTAATCGATCATTTTGAAATGGCTTATAATACCTGTAACATACGTTATGGTGAAATGAAGAATCAACTGGCGGAGGACATGGTCAGGTTCATTGCACCCATCCGTGAAAAGACCAATCATATCCTGCACGACGAAGCTTACCTGCGCCGGGTCATGGAACAGGGCGCCGAAAAGGCCAACCAGAGCGCCGCTGCCACCATGCAGCTGGTAAGGCAGGCCATAGGCCTCAATTATTATTAATAAATAGAAATGGAATGTCGTATATCTAAAGGGGAATCCGTATTTTTAAAACATCGTAGGTAAGCCAACAGAATTTAATTTGTAGTATCCAGGGATTATGGCAAAAACAAAGAAACCAAAGCATATTGCAGTAGCCGGAAATATCGGTGCCGGCAAGACCACTTTAACGGAAATGCTCAGCAAGCATTATAAATGGATACCTCAGTTTGAGGATGTGGACCATAACCCTTACCTGAACGATTTTTATGAGGACATGCCCCGGTGGAGCTTCAACCTGCAGATCTATTTCCTGAACAGCCGTTTAAACCAGTTGCTGGAGATACATCGCGGAACCGAGACCGTTATACAGGACCGCACCATCTACGAGGATGCCATGATCTTTGCCCCCAACCTGCACGATATGGGGCTTATGGGCAAGCGGGATTTCGACAACTATTACAAATTCTTCGAAACCCTTAAGAGCATGGTTCAGCCACCCGACCTGCTTATCTACCTAAAAGCATCGGTACCCACCCTGGTAGCGCAGATCCAGAAAAGAGGCAGGGAATATGAAGAGAATATCCGGCTGGATTATTTAAAGAAGTTGAACGAGTTTTACAACAACTGGATCGAATCTTACAAAGAAGGTCCATTGCTAATCATTGATGCCGATAAGAATAAGTTTGCAGAAAACGAGGAACACCTGGGACAGATCATTGGAAAGGTGGATGCAACCTTATTTGGGTTGTTTTAATTCAAAGTCCTTTGTTGACAGTTCAACATTTGGAAACCCTTCATCAATCTATCAATGAATTCTTCATTGCATAGAAAACAAGTCCTACTGAGTTCTTTACGCCGAAACGTTCCATCAGCCTGTCTTTGATTGCTTCCACGGTACGGGCGCTGATATCCATCTTCTGGGCGATCTCGGCAGCAGTGAATTCCATACATACCAGGGTTAGCACTTCTTTTTCTCTTTCACTTAACACCACTTCAGAGGTCAGGGAGGGGTTGAATTTCTGTTTGGAATAATTCTTCTTGATGAGCACTTTATTTACGAATGGGTTCAGGTAAAACCCGGTGCGCATCACATCCATGATGGCTTTCCTGATCTCAGAGGAATCGGTGATCTTGAGCAGGTAACCGGCAGCCCCGCAGTCCATCAGGTGGCCTACAAAGCGTTCATCCTCGTACATGGTAAGGATAATGACCCTGATATCCGGGTAAAGTTTGGTGATCATTTTCGTACTGTCTATTCCATCCTTGATGGGCATTTTAAGGTCGCAGAGGACCACATTGGGCTGTGTTTCTGCAATTTTGGCCAGCAGGTCCTCCCCGTTATCCGCTTCAAATATGAATTTGATATTGGTATAGGGCCGCATGGAAAGGATCACCCCTTTCCGGAAGAGTTTGTGATCGTCTGCTATGGCAACAGTTATTTCATTCATACAACATAATTCCTGCTCTCGTAAAATTACAAAAAAAAAGGGCAATTAAAAACAGATTAGGGTGCGTACGGAAAAGGGAGACAATCCTGAATAGGGTTATTTCCTTCCAGGGCCAGTCAGAGGGAGGTTTCCCTGGGGATTTCAAGGGTGATCTTAAAGTAGGTGTGACTGGGGTCGATCTCAAAGAAGATCCTGCCGTTAAGTACCCTGATGCGGCTGGCGATATTTTTAAGCCCCAGGCCGAGAGCGCTGTGGTTAAGTTTTTCAAATTCGGTTTGAACGATGCCGGTGCCGTCGTGGTGAACCCGGAAGTACATCTTGTTGCCGCTGTTGTTCTGGGTAAGGTGTATGAAACCGGCATTGCTGTGTTTCATGATATTGTTCACCAGTTCCTGGATAATGCGGAACACCAGCAGTTCCTGTTCTACCTTTAGCCTTACCCGGTAATCGTGAAAGCGGGCGCTGGCATTGAGGCTGCCGCTGCCGCTGATCTTTTGGAAGAGGTCGGTGGTAGCGCTTTCCAGTCCGAAGTTCTTAAGGGTTGGGGGCATCAGGCTATGGCTGATATTTCGGATAAGCAGTATGGCTTCATCAATGATCTGTTTGGCACTATAGATACTTTGCAGCTGCTGCGATTTTTCCTGGTTCACCAGGTTCTCGTTCAGGTAAAGACGGGCTGTGGCCAGCAGGGGCCCGGCGTCATCGTGCAGGTCCGCGGCAATGCGGTTACGCTCTTCTTCCTGGAAACGGATTGAGGCATTCAGCAGGATTTGCTGTTTCTCTTCTTCCAGCCTTTTAAGCTCATGGTTATAACGGATCACTTTCCTTTGGTGATAGATTACAAAACCAACAATACCGATAGCTAACATCAGCATACCCAGTGTACCCAGGAACATGAGTGGTGAAATACCGGTTGACGGCGTGGTATCGGTGGCTTGTAAAAAGAACATTACTGGTAAGTTATGAATTAGGGTTGTTAAAAAAGAAAGTGTCTTCTATTGACGTATCAATGCCGCCGTAGTTGGTTGAAATGGGCTTATTGGTTTCTTTAAAATAAAGGGCAATACATAAAATTAAGTTCTTTATAATGTTGAATGAGTTGTAGATAGTAAGGTATTGTTGTTTAAAAACAGGATTATTGGACATCGATTTAGAGTAGATGAGTAAAAAGAAATTACCGGCAAAAAAAATAAAGAACGCCCCGGCTATCCAGAATATCTTTGATTCATACAGTGGTGCTTGAACATCATATTTAATCTTTTCGAAGAAAAAATAGAATAGAAGTAAAAGCATAAAAAAAGATTCTGCAATAGCTTGGTCTGCTCCAAATTTTGTTTTACTTGTAACTATGTAATCATAGGTAGTAATAACAATGAAAAGGGGAAGTATTATTTTGAAAAATTTCTTAGCAGAAGGGGTTTGAAAATTGGCAATAAAATAAAATAGTAGGAAGCTTAATTCAACTAATAATTGAACTCTAACATTAAGTAAATATAGTTCTCGAAGTGGGAATATATATTTTAATAACAGCTCACCTCCCAATAAAGTTGAATTGCATATTATATAAATATAAAATACCTTTAACTTTTCTGACTTATTGTTTTTATAAAATAAGCCCAAAAAAAATAAAGGTAGAAAATTAGTAAAGTAAGATATGTATAGAATATAGTCGATACAAGAAAGATTTTATTCTAACAAATGTAGTAAACTGTTGTTTACCAACAAAAATCTTACAAAATAAATTAAGATTTTAAATTAAGCATTAAGTAATGCATCAACTATCCAAGGATTTTCCATTTTAAATTATTTTAGAAGTTTATGATTATCTGAAGCGTAAACTTCTAACAAAGCCGGATGACCCGCAATGGCCTAAAATCTGGTTAAGTACCCTGGAATTACATAAAAATCAACACCAGCAAGCTTTTTAGCCAAAAAAATTGCTTTTTTTTTAGGAAATTAAACGTAAATGTACGAAATTAATATAGTAAAATTACTATTTAAATATTCGTAGCTTTACTATCGGAATTTTACTTGGAAGTAGGACAGACTTGTCCAAAATAGCTGAAAAAATCCGTTTTGACCAGGGAGAAGATCCCCGGGCAAGTATCCGGCAATTTAGAATTTACAAGCCGGATAAGGTTACAAAAACAGGTTTTGGTTTGGGATATTGGATCAGAAAGCGGTAATAAATTATAAAAAGTTGATTGACACCGGCAACACAAGCATAAACAGGCTTTTCAGGATAATTGGAAATGAACTTTGTTCAGTTGGATATTTGGATATTAGATACGTTCAACCAATGTCAATCAACTGGTACAAAAGTACGTCAGCCAAACACCACCGGCAAGCGCATAATTGCCCTTTTTGCAGCATACTGGTTTTACCGGATATCGGGTAAATGCGCTTCCTGCAATCGTAATTCAACGAATCGGCAGGTTCGTATCTTTACTTCGTATCTTTTCTATTGTTTATGAAAATCAACAGGGTGTGGAAAAATACATACGTTGATACACACTGAAAAGAAGTTGATTTAACCCTAAATCATGTAACTTCAGATAGTTTAATGTTATTCCAGTAATAAATTATGATCACCGAAAACTTAATAAAAGTTGCCATAGCCGACGATCACAAGATATTCCGTGACGGCATCAAGATGGCACTGGCCGGTAAGGCTAACCTGAAAATGATCTGGGAAGCGGAGGACGGTAAAGACATGATGCATAAGATCGCTATCAAGAAACCCGATGTGCTGTTGATGGATATACGGATGCCCGAGATCGACGGCATCAACGGCATACAACTCATCCGCAAGGAATACGAGGACATCAAGATCATTGTGCTCACCATGTACGACGACCAGCAGATGATCAGCCGGATGATGGAAATGGGCGCCAATGCCTACCTAACCAAAACGACCGACCCCGAGGAGATCTACGAGGCCATACTCACCTGCATGAATGATGATTTTTATTTCAACGACCTCGTCAATATGGCCGTGATGGGCAAACTGATGCAGAAAAAAAACGTACGCCAGCATTACGGCACAAATACCCCGGTCCATTTCAATGAGAAGGAACTCAAGATCCTGAAATTGCTTGCTGAAGACAAGACCACCGAGGAAATTTCAAAGATTATCTTCCTGAGCCCGCGCACCATCGAGACCATCCGTCAGAATATGAAGACCAAGGTGGACGCCAAGACCATCGGAGGGCTCATCATGTACGGTATGCGTAATAAACTGATTGAATGAACCCGGTTATCCGTAATTCTTCATAGATCCCCTTACAAACAATACGCCCCGTAATTAATCATTTAATGCATCGCATGCTTTATTCTGATAAATACTAAGCAAAGAAAGCTGTTCAGGTTATATTGTTCTCTAACTAAAATGTGACTATACCATGTTTCACTGCATAAATGGCCAGCCCCACCCGGCTCTTGACATCCAGTTTTTCAAATAGTCCGTCGCGGTAGCCGTCAATGGACCGCGGCGTCAGTTTCATGGTCTCTGCAATTTCCTTGTAAGTGATGTCCCTGGCGGCCAGCTTTAAAAATTCGATCTCAATCTCATTGAGCAGGGCCTTATCGATAGGTGTTTGTGTACTGTGGGTCCTTTGGAAAAAGGATGCAAGTTTGCCTGTGGCCTTATGTGAATAATAATAATCATTCTGTGCAACTGCCAGTAATGCATTCTTCAATTCTGTCGGGTGGATGTCTTTTTTCAGAAATCCGCGTACCCCTGCCTGCAGTAACCTGATGAGGGCTATTTCGGAATCATACATCGTGAGGATAAGTATTTTAATATCCTGGTGATTTTTTTGCAGCCATCTTGCGCTATATACTTGAAAACGACAATCAGATGCTAGACGACCGTCGGTATATCGACATGAACTTCAAGAAATATAGCATGGGCTGGGATGAATTTGAAGCCACCTTCAAA
>JANYAL010000234.1 GCA_025361325.1 Bacteroidota bacterium | reverse complement strand
TAGAGGTTCAATCATATCCCAAAATAATACTAAATTCCAAAAGGAGTAAGTTTGTTTTGACATTTGTAACTCAATAATCTAAACCTTAGTTAAATTTTAATTCAAACATTTTTTATTTAATTTCAGACTTACATCTGATTTAACTTTACATAGATGAAAAGAATATTTCCAATAATTACGGTTTTAATTTTGCTTTCACTGTTAGGGCTCATTTTTTTCCAATTCTTATGGATAAAAAGTGCACGGGATACAAAAGATAAGCAGGTAGATGATAATATCGTACAGGCGATGGGAGAAGCTGCCCAGGTTCTGACAATGGATAACGGCCCTGTTATCCCAATGGGCCAAAAGAATGACTTATTATTCCCGGGTGATAAATTGCAATTGCAGTATTTCAAACCATCTGTGATTCAACGTTTTTCAGCAGATGAAATTAACGAAATCATTCGCAAAGCCTTTAATAAGAATAACCTCAGGAATATCCCTTTTGAATTCGCTGTAACGGTCAATTCATTAAATGGGAAGCAGGTATTGAGTGAGAACTTTTACAAATTATATGTTGATTCAGCAAATAACAGGAATCACGTTATACCCCTTGAACCACCCAGCGGGAGCAGTTTTGAAAATCTTGTAAGAGAAGAATTACTTTCTGTCATCGTCCCCCAGCAAAAGACTATTGTCTGGAAGGAGATGTTCTGGTTTATTATTGGTGCAATATTATTTACTTTTATTATCACAACTGCATTCTTTATAACCATCAGAACATTGTTGAAACAAAAGAAACTAAGTGAGATAAAATCTGATTTCATTAATAATATGACCCATGAATTCAAAACCCCACTTGCAACCATTTCCTTGGCAGTTGATGCAATAAAAAACGAAAAGGTCAAAAATGATTCGGAGAAGATGAATTACTTTATCGGTATAATCAAGGAAGAAAATCGCCGAATGAATAAACAAGTGGAGACCATCCTTCAGGCTGCTTTACTGGATAAACAGGAAGTTCAGCTCAACCTTAAAAAAACTCATGCACATGACTTAATAGTTAGCGCAGTAAACAATATTAACCTGCAGGTGGAAGAAAAGCATGGGTTGTTAGAAGTGCATCTTGAGGCGGAAAACGACCTGATGATGGCAGATGAGGTACATTTTACAAATCTAATCAACAATCTCCTTGATAATGCAGTAAAGTATTCAAAGGAAAATCTTCAGATAAAGTTAAGTACGGAAAATAATATACAAAGATTCAAAATAATCATTGAGGACAATGGTATAGGAATGAACAAGGAAACACTTAATCGTATTTTCGAAAAATTTTACCGGGCACATACTGGTAATGTTCATAATGTAAAAGGATTCGGATTGGGTTTGAGTTATGTTAAAACTATGGTACATGCACATCAGGGTACCATTAAGGCCGAAAGTATTGTAGGAAAGGGAAGTATTTTCATTTTAAGTTTTCCGCTAGTAAAATAATCTTCTCCAATTTATGATATCATATTTGAGATCATCAGTTTATTCGTTTCTTCAAATCACTTGTCCTTTTAGGACCCTCAGCAGTTAATAATACTGTTTCAAAGAAAACACTCCTATTAGGTATTAGTTCCCTGTATTTTTTTTCCTGGTTACAAATTAGCTATAACAATCCAATAATTGAAAAAAAACCATAAAGGGTAAATTCTATTTACAGGTTCCAATTATTCACAACTATATACTTCCAATCAAATTCAGTTCTAAAGGTAGATTTTCTTAAAAGGCCTAGAAACAAATACCAGTTTGTCTCATTTTTTTGTGGATAAAAAACTTTTCAAAAAAAATACTTAAAGTGGGAAAAAGTGTTATTTTGTGGTAGTTTAGGGGTAAAAAAACCTAAATTGTTGATAATGACAGGTTTCCTTGGTGAATATGAAGCTACTTTAGATGCGAAAGGGCGCTTTCTGTTGCCAGCTGGCTATAAAAAACAATTACTTGAGGAGCCTGGTGCCCATTTTGTTATAAATAGAGGTTTTGAAAAATGTCTTACTCTTTTTCCTTTACAAAATTGGGAACCTATTTTCTCTAAAATCAGCAAATTGAATGATTTTGACCCTAAAGTGCGAGAATTTCGACGCTATTTTTTGAATGGGGCAACCCAGCTGGAACTGGACTCCGCCGGACGGTTGCTTTTACCCAAAAACCTAACAGAATATGCATCATTGGAAAAGGATATCGTGTTAGTTTCTGCTATCAATAAAATCGAGATATGGGATAAAGTTAAGTATGCACAGTTCTTTGAATCTTTTACAACACAGTCTTTCAGTGATCTGGCAAATCAGGTTATGAACGGCGGTGAAGGCAATGGGATATGATATTTAATTATGGAGCAGTTTAAAAAAATATCACCATTTAACTATCATACTCCTGTATTATTGAAAGAGGTAATTGGAGCCTTTGACATAAAACCTGGTGGAATTTACGTTGACTGTACTTTTGGCGGGGGCGGACACAGTGCAGCTATTCTGCAACACTTGAATCTTCACGGACGACTAGTAGTATTTGACCAGGATGAGGCGGCATCTAAGAATTTACCAAATTCTGAAAATGTGATTTTTGTTGCACAGAATTTTCGTCACCTTCAACGCTTCCTGAAGTTGAATAAAATATCACAAGTTGACGGAATTCTTGCAGATCTAGGTGTTTCAAGTCACCAGTTTGATGAGCCTGAACGAGGTTTTTCCACAAGATTTGATGCTATTTTGGATATGCGGATGGATCAGAGGCAAAATCTGACAGCAGCGACTGTTCTGAAGATATTTTCAGAATCGCAATTGCATAAGATATTTGAGAAATATGGTGAAATAACAAATGCCAGAACACTTGCAAGAACAATTGTTCTACAAAGATCAATAGCACCGATCTGCAGTATTAATGAGTTCAAACAAGCCATAAGTATAGCAGTAAAAGGTAACCCTCAGAAATATTTTGCACAGGTTTTCCAGGCACTGCGTATAGAAGTCAATGATGAACTCGGGGTTTTGAAAGAGTTGCTTCAACAAGTGCCACTAGTTTTGAAAAAAGGAGGACGGGTTGCTATCATCACTTTTCATTCATTGGAAGACAGGTTAGTGAAGAAATATTTTCGTGATGGTCATTTTGATGAATTATTGTCTGATGATTTATATGGAACCCGATTTGAAAATCCATTAAGATTAATAACAAAAAAACCTTTGACACCTTCTGTTGCGGAATTAAAACAAAATCCAAGGTCCAGAAGTGCAAAGTTGAGGGTTGCTGAGATGAAACATATGCTATAAATTAAATGTAAGAAATTGTTGGTAACTCATTTTAATAGAGCTTAAAAAAAATAATTGACTTGTCTGATAGTCTTAATATAAAAATGCAACAAAAAGTAACCGTAGGTCAATACTGGAAAAGATACATAAGCCATACATGGGTAGTAAATAATATCCCGTTCTTTTTGTTTTTATCAATACTGGCTGTTTTGTATATATATAATGGACATTATGCAGATAAACTAATGCGAAAGATCAGTGCTACAGAGAAACATATTAAAGAGTTTGAATATCAATATAAGATGGTGAAAAGCGAAGTAATATTCAGAAGTAAAGCAAGTGAA
>JANYAL010000226.1 GCA_025361325.1 Bacteroidota bacterium | reverse complement strand
TCGTATATTTTCCGGGTCAGCTTTTTGTGTAAGACCCTGACTATGCATCCAGTGATCGGCTATGGCAGCATCCAGGTCATCGCCACCCAGGCTGGTATCCCCGTTCGTGGAAAGTACTTCAAATATCCCGTTTGAGATATTCAGAATGGAAATATCAAAAGTTCCGCCGCCCAGGTCATACACCGCAATCGTCCTTGATTCATGCTTATTCAGACCTAAACCATAAGCCAGGCTGGCTGCCGTAGGCTCATTGATGATACGAAGAACATCCAGTCCGGCCAGTTTCCCCGCATCCCGGGTTGCCTGTCGCTGGGCATCATTGAAATAAGCCGGAACTGTAATGACGGCTTTGTTCACCGGTGTCTTTAAAATATGTTCCGCTGTACTTTTCAGTTCTTTCAATACAAATGCCGAAAGATCCACCGGGGAATAGAAGGTATCCCCCAACCTTACTTTGACCAGCCTGTCGGCATCATCAATGATCGTATACGCCAGGTTGGTGCGGATATGTTTCACATCATTATAGGTCTTCCCCATCAGCCTTTTGGCCGAAAAAACAGTATTAGCAGGGTCACTGACCAGGTATTTCCTGGCCTCCTCTCCTACAGTTATGTTTCCTCCCGCTTCAAAATGAATCACAGAAGGCACCAGGGCGTTCCTGTCGTGTTCTTTCAGTGCCACCGGCTTCCTACTGTCCGGGTGTATAATGGCCACCAGGCTGTTGGTGGTTCCCAGGTCTATACCAACTATGATCTCTTCTTTTTGCAGGCTGCCCGTGGCAATATTAATCCCTATTTTAGCCATTACCTCAAATAATTTTTGCGAAGGTAAGTAATAAAAAAAGGCCGCCAGGTGGGCGGCCTTTTTGTAATAAGTTAGTTCGCATTAACGGATAATCACCATCTTCCCGTAACCCTTGGTGAAATATTTATCGGTATCATCGCCATCTGCCTTGTATTTTTCCAGTGACTTCCCGTTCAGGTTGGTAAGTACACGGTACAGATACACGCCATTGGCCAGTTTGGCGCCATACATATCCGTGCCATCCCATTTGTAATCAGTGATATTTCTACCCACATGCAGGGGGCCCAGTTCATCCTTGGTGATCTCACGTACCACTTTACCCGTTATCGTCAATACCTGGATGCGCAGGTTCTGCGGCACTTCCCTGCCGGTAATGGTGAACACAAAAGCAGTGGACGTGGTGAATGGGTTCGGATAGTTGAGCAGGTTGGAGATCATGGCTTTCGAGATTACCGTGAAGATGACATGAAAGCTCAGGTTCCCCGCCGGGTTACCCACTGCATCCTTGCCCGAAACGATCAGTTCATATTCCCCGTCCTGCGGGAAAAACGGCAGGAAATCGATGCTGGCGGTATTCTGGCCGCTACCCAGGTTGGCAGGGGTAAAGCGCATGGTGTCACCGAAACTGTAGCTGTGCAGGTTGCCATCGGGATAGCGTACCTGCAGTTTGATGAGCGAAGTATCACTCAGCGCCAGGTAACGGCTCTCATCCTTCAGGTTCACCAGGATATGGGGCTTGGCCGATACAATATCCTTATTAAGTATATGCACCCCGTCGAATGTAACATCCAGCAGGGGATTGTACACATCCGGTTTTACATAGAAATCTTTGAACAGGACGTTATTATAATGGAACTGTTCACGCTGGTCATTATTGGGATTCACATCCACAAACAGGGTGTTCTGTCCCGGGTAATTCTTAGTATCGATCCGGTAGCTGATCACCAGGGTATCGCCAGACACCAGGATCTTACCCTTTGGTATATTGATAATATGGGGCTGGTTGCTGCGGTCCGTGATGATAAAATTAAACTTCATCATGCTGTCAAATGGCACCGGGCCTATATTCTTGAAGGCCAGTTTGAAATCAACCAGTTCACCCTGTTCAGCCGAATCCTTCATGGTGAACAGTATATTGGGTGCAACGGCGCCTTCTGGCAGGTACGTGGCATTGATCCGCCAGTATGTGAGCTGGTGGGCAGTTCCTTTCACTGAATCAGAACTCTGCATTTTCAATTTCAGATAAGGGTAAGCTACCGGATCGATCCAGCCCAGGCTGGTATCCATAGCCGGGCGAACAGTAGCCAGCAGGTTGGTATTTCCGTTTGGCTGAACACCCCATACCTCCACAGAAACAGAATCGGTATCAGGTAGGTCCAGACTCTTGCCGCGCCAGTGCAGGTTGGTCCATTGCTTTGCAGGGCCCAAGTTATCAGAGAAAATGTTGCCGCTCTGCTCCCTGCCAAGAATGCTGAAAGGCACATCCACTTTATCAGCCTGCAACAGACCGAAAGTCTGAGTAATGGCCGTGCCGGTACCTTTCCTGAATGCAAAAACATAGGGAATATGTGTCTTCAATGAATCAATCAGGCTGAATCCGTTTGCTTTCAGTTTATGATACAGGGAAATGCCAGAACCATATACTGAAGTATCCGCTCTCCAGTCTGTCGGAAAATAGGTACAAAGTACCGTAGGGGTATTCGTCATGATCACAATATTCCCATTGGGTACCAGGTCAATGAAATCCATGATTTTCTTGCGTTCAGCAGGAGTTGTCATTTTAAACTGGAAGAAACCGGGAAATACAGTATTGTTGATGGGGAGTGGTCTTACACTTCCATACAGGCCCGAAGTACCATTGTCAACATCCACCCAACATTTATTGGTGGCAGTGTCTAACACATAGAAACGCAACACCTGTTGGTTGGAGGAGAAGGGGGCGTAAAAACCAGCCTCCTCGATCAACCCGTTATTACGGATGGAATAGTCATTGGTTTGCCCTGCATTGGGATAAATGGCCGTACGTATATCTATGGGGATATTCTTGTAAGCAAATCGGAATACCCGGTCATTATCGAGCGTGACGGCGGAATAGGCATTTTTCAGGAACTGGAAATAATGCGACTGGTTGAAACCCGTACCACCCGTAGGCAGGTATACGAAGGAATAGCTGTTCCAGATATAGCTTCCCGTACCTAAGGGTACCGTGGCGGTCCGCCAGTAATACACCGTACTATCTGTAAACCCGATATTGCCTGGTTTGAATTCAATGACACCGCCTGTGCCACTCTGATTATATGTCTTTTTGAATGGTGAATTGAACAGTTCGGTAGTATCCAGTTCCATCACGTACTGACGCTGTGTGCTGAGCGGGTTGGCCGTACTGGCAAAGAAGGATATCCCCTGCTGGTTCACAATGGAATAATTATAAGGCGAAACAGGCTTTAGTTCATCTTCATAGATATAAAAGTCTTTGCTCAGTGTATTATTTGTTTCCGATAATTCCGGTATACGGTTCCCGTCATCGATAAAAATGAGCAGCTTGTTGAGTCCCTTGTCCGTAATGGGATTAATGAGCGCCACCAGGTTTACGGAATCCATATAATGGGGTGTGGCCACTACTTTACTGAACAGTACCCGCAAAGAACCGGAAGGCAGTTGCTGTTTTATGGTTACCAGCATGGAATCATTGATGGCCTTGCCGATATTCATCCATTTAACATTGATGTTGAAACTGCCGTCGGCCAGTGAAATGAGGTTCGGTGATATTTTCACAAGCTGGTCCTCGATCACATAATCAGGTTTCGTAAAATAGTTCAGCCTTAAAGCCGGGTCTCCCTGCAGGTTAATCTCTTCCATATGAACCCGGGTATAAAAATCAACCGTTACAGGATTGGAGCCTAGCGTCTGTAATACATTCCGGATCTGGTTACCAATGGTATTACCATACATGTTTCTCGAAATATTATTGTACAGCAAAGTGTTGTAGAAATTCAGGAAAGGAGGTATGCCCCAATGCGTGCTGCCTAAAAATCCGATGCTGCCTTTCCGGTCTAGCAATACATATTTTTCGGATAAAGACATGTTGGCGAAACCAGCGAGCCTGGCCGGTGAATAGGTGTAATAATTTCCCACGGTACAACCGCTTACGTGCATGAAAGGATATTTAC
The DNA here is from genome assembly GCA_025361325.1 of Bacteroidota bacterium. GTDB lineage: Bacteria > Bacteroidota > Bacteroidia > Chitinophagales > Chitinophagaceae > Ferruginibacter. The sequence continues at coordinate 5,667 of JANYAL010000226.1, read as the reverse complement.
CTGCATTGTTATAGGTCTCGGGGTAATTCAGATTGATGGCAAGTTCATTGGCAGAAGAATGGCCGAAATACTTCACATAGCTCAACCCGTCCTGGAACAACTGGGTGATTTGCTGGCTTTGCAGTTCTTCAATGGCAGCTACAGATTGCTTTACAAAAGTGGAAACATGCCCTCCGTATGAAGTATCCTCGATGATCGTCTTATACCCGTTCATGTAGGACAGGAAATCCGCATTTTCTGTACTGTCAGCACCCCCCACTGTATGTAATACATTTTTCATCCAACCCTTATCTGCGATGGTTTGGTTGGGATTTTGCTGAACCTGCTCATATTCCACCATTTTCCGGTAATAATTCCCGACCTCGGCACCGTTGATGGCGCCCAGTCGACCCACCGGCAACAGCGGAATATTTGAACCCGGCGGTGATACCAGTAAGATATCGGAAGCCGGGTAACCGAAAGTTTGTACCAGGTTTAATTGGTTGACCAGCGGGTCAGCATCGTAGGCAAAATATTCAGCATAATTGATCGCGCGCCCGATAATGAAAACATATTTGGGAGGCGTAGTGAACTGCTGAACGGCATAACGGACAAAATCACGAACGGCGGCCGGATGTTTCCGGATGCCGAATCCAAACTGTTCATTCAGTTCATTGATGTCATATATTTTGGCGTTGTATCCCCCGCCCGCCACCGAGCTCCTGTATTGACGGTAGAGTTCCACATTGTTAACACCGTTTCCATCATTGTACAAAACAGGATTGCTGATGATCAGGTAATCGCCCTGGAGCGCCGTATTGCCATAATTTACAAAGGTCTTGCTGGTGAAGCTGGTAATGTTCATGACATTGGGTACATCCTGACTCATTAAATTGAATTTCCGTACCGAATCGGAAGAAGGCGGCAACACGAACCTGACCTGACCAGGCAAACTGATATCGCCGTAATATCTTTTGGAGGTATTGTATTCATACAATACCGGGGCAACTCCGTTGAAATTGAAATTATTGATCACCAGGTAATTCCCGGCAGGGTTGGCCGACAGCTCAAAATAGAAATTCTTTTCATTGTTGAAGTTGAACGTGGCCGGATAGGTGACCGAAAAATTACTGACTACCATCCGGTCGTTGGGATCTGATGAATTACCGCCGATAGACACCGGCAGATCGGTATTGCTTAAGAGGAGTGATAAGGGGAGATTCCTTACCGTATCTTTCTGATAACCGAAGAAAGGCATGGGATTCTGCAGGATGGTGGTATTATAGAATTTGGCCAACAGGTCCCTCGAATACAGGGCATTGCCCGCGGCTCCAACCGTGAACATGACATTGTTGGCAGGCCCGAACCTGTATACATTCAGGTTGGTCAGGTTATTACTGAGTAAACAACAGGAGAATATATCATTGGTCGTCCAACCCTCACCGATATCATAAGAGGAAGAGAATACATATTCCCCGATCACAGCAGCGATACCTTTGTTCACCTGGCTCTTATAATGAACTTCTATCCGGCGCATGAAATAATTATCTGCGGGAAGTGCATTGCCGGCCACGTTATTCGGGCTCTGTATATACCGGAGATTACCCGCCACCGGATTAACGGTAAGGTAATATTTTGATGTATCTGCCAGGGCTGCATCCGATTCCAAACTATAGGTATCATCCAGCTGGTAATCTGGGTTGCGGTACAGGTCCTTATCAGGTTTCCCGTCATTCTTCTGTCCCCTGAACTCGATATAATCAGACGGACCAAGCGGACCCGATGCAACAGAAGTATACAACCTTACCTCTTTCCCGTTACGCCACAACTGAAAGTGCTGTGCCGGCGTGGATGCCAGCGCTGCCGGCAGGGAGGGTTGATAGATCCTGCAAAGGGTATCTTTGGTAACCCAGAATTTATAATAGGTCTTGTTATAATCGATCCAGCTGTTATTCAATTGTGCATAACCCGATATCACAACCAGGAGGATGAACGATGTGAATAGAAGTTTTTTCATACAATTATGGTAATTGATAATTTATTCCTCTTTTTTCCGCACCAGGTTAAAACGTAAAGAAAAAATATGCGTATATAAGGGATTGTTCTGATTGGCCAGGTTGGTAAAGGCATAATCCAGCATGATGTTCTTTATCTTGAAGCCGGCACCGATACTGGGCTGGTAGATCCATACTTTCTTCTGGTTCAGGGTATCGCCGTCGGACAAGGCCTGCTGAAAGTTGGTGATCCCGCCCCGAACAAAAAACACATCCTTGATCCTGGCTTCCAGACCAATATGAGGATCCACACTCACCGGGTTACTGCTTATTACGGTATTTCGTTTCCCGTCGAACGTAACGTCAAAATTGGCCTCAGCCGTCAGGTTCACCGAATTGCTGATATGGAAATCGTAGCCCCCACCCAACACCAAACGGGGTGCTGTAAGTTCGGTCGATTTTACCGGAATATCATTCTTGGTCAGGTACAGTACCTGTTTCTCCTTTTCCGTAAAACTGAACGACCAGGCATTGAAAGTGGTGGTTAGATCCCTGGCTACAAGGCCCAGGTGCCATTTCTCCCCGTGCATCTGTAAGCCTGCATCAATTCCAAAACCCCAGGCGGTGGCAAAATGGCCCACTTGCCGGTAGATCACTTTTGCATTCATCCCGAAGCTGATACTGCTGTTCTCCGTTTCCCTGAGTTTTTGTGCAAAGGACAACAGCAAGGCATAATCGGCAGAAGAAAAAGTTTGAATGTTATTGTAGTTGATGCTCCCGTCTGGTTGCACCAGGAACAGCGTATTGGGTATATCGTCTACGGCGAACCGAAGCACAGAGAAACCCAGGGTGCGCTTGTTGTCCTGTACCGGTATGGCCGCTGAAACATAATCGTACTTGGCGATACCGGCAAAATAATCGGCATGCATGATGCCGATGTTGGGATTGTCCTTAACACCTGTCAGCCCGGCCGGGTTCCAGTAACCAGCTGTGGCATCACCGACAGAAGCCACCTGTGCATTCCCCATGGCCAGGCCTCTTGCCCCAGCCCCTATATTTAAAAATTCGTTCGAATATTTTCTGAATTGAGAGAAAGCCAGGGCAGGAAACAGCAGTAAAGCGGTAACACCTGTAGTAAGGTATATTCTCATAATAAAATTCAGGTTAGGGGTTTGAATTTAATAGGATATGGAACTAAAACGTAATAATACTTGCTAAATTGTGCTAATATTACAAGTTAAAATTAAGCTTTATACAATAATAAATTGGTGTACAGATCAAATAATATTAAGCAGGGCAAAAAACCACGCATGGTATTTGGATTTTTATAAGGATTTTTGCTAAAATTAACGCCTGTATCCAGGATTCTGATCCTGCAGATGATACTGATAATAACAAGTTATGCAGCACCTGATCGAAGAATTACAATGGAGGGGTATGATACAAGATATCATGCCCGGCACAAGGGAACAACTGGAAAAGGAAATGACCACGGCCTATATCGGATTCGATCCCACGGCCGACAGCCTGCATATCGGCAGCCTGGTACCCATCATGCTCCTTGTTCATTTGCAAAGGGCGGGTCATAAGCCCATCGCCCTGGTGGGAGGTGCAACGGGTATGGTGGGCGATCCCAGCGGAAAAAGTGAGGAACGTAACCTGCTCAGCGAAGAGGTGCTGAACCATAATGTGGACTGTTTAAAGGCCCAGCTGGAACGATTCCTTGATTTTGACCCTGCCAGAAAGAATGCAGCGGAAATGGCCAATAACTACGACTGGTTCCGGAAGATCAGCTTCCTGGATTTTATCCGGGATGTTGGCAAGCACATCACCGTGAATTACATGATGGCCAAGGACAGTGTAAAAAAAAGGCTGGAAGGAGAAAGCGGTATGAGCTTCACCGAATTCACATACCAGCTGGTACAGGGCTATGATTATTATTGGCTTTTCAATAACCGAAACTGTAAGCTGCAGATGGGAGGCAGCGACCAATGGGGCAATATCGTTACGGGCACCGAACTCATTCGCCGGAAATGCGGCGGCGAAGCGTATGCCTTTACCTGTCCGCTGATAAAAAAGTCGGACGGAACCAAATTCGGGAAGACGGAATCGGGCAATATATGGCTGGATGCAGCCAAGACCAGCCCCTACCAGTTCTACCAGTTCTGGCTCAATGCCAATGACAGTGATGCGGAGGAATGGATAAAGATCTTCAGTTTTCTGGACGAAGAGACGATCAAAACCCTCATCCGGGAACATAAATTGGATGCATCCAAAAGGATATTGCAACGCACGCTGGCCAAAGAGACTACCGTCTTTGTACATGGTGAGGCAGAATACAGCAAGGCGCTGGAAACCACCGAAAAACTCTTTGCCAACCAGCATGCCCCTGCTGAAAACCTCAGCGAGGCCGACCTGGAAAGCATTGAAGGAATAGTCAGCTGTGAGTATGACGCAGGAAAGATAAATAATGGTGTGGATATCATCAGTTTGTTGACCGAAACTGCCATCTTTCCAAGCAAGGGGGAGGCCAGGAAAATGATCCAGAATGGCGGTATCAGTATCAACCGTAATAAGATCGACCAGGTGCAGTACATCGTAAACAGTTCTTTACTGCTGCATCACAAATTCCTGCTGGTGCAGAAAGGCAGGAAAAATTATTACCTCGTGAAAGCAGTCTGACCGGATTTAATAGCTTTCCACATTTCATCAGCCACCAATTGGTTCCCTTTGGCATTAAGATGAACTCCGTCCTGGGTAAGAATACCCCAATACCGGTTATCAGGATTGTGCAGGAGATCATATTGCAGGAAAGTTTTCCGGAGATCTACAAGGGTTAAATGATTCCTGGCGGCAATATCCCTGATAATCTTACTGTACTGGTTCATATCTCCATCCTGCGGATTGGTATTGTCTGTACGCTCCCCAATCACCGCCGGCGTGCAGAGGATCACTTTGATCTTATTTTCAGTGAGTTTTTGGATAATGGCCTGGTAAAAGCGCTCGAATTTATCCAGGTCGGTTCCTGTACCCAGGGAACTCTTGTGCCAGACATCATTCACCCCGATATATATTAGGACCATGCCGGGGTGTTTTGCCAGTACATCTTCTTCCAGCCGCAGGTAAAGATCATACACTTTATTACCGCTAATGCCTGACCCTGTGAAACCAAATCTATCCCCCAGTCCTTCCTTATTGCAAATATTGTCGATCAGGGGTATGAAGCCCCCCGGTTCAGCGCCCTGCTGTGTAATCGAATCTCCGAAGAAGATGATCTGTTGTTTTTTCTGAGCGGGAAAACAGTTCATAAGCATCAATAAACTTAAACAGGTTAATAGTCTGATCAGATAGTTCATATATTTTCAACATTAAGCCAGTATCGAAGTTAGCGAACTAAGTGTCACAGGCGGGGAAAAAATAGTTCCGGCCCTTACCCGAAGATCTTTATATCCGAACCAATTTATCCCTGACCCCCAATTTCCCCCAACCAGTAAAAGCATTTGTATGCTATCAGTACGTTATTAGTACGGTAATTACCGTACTAATAACGTACTGATAACATACATAAGGGCACTCCGATACATAATATGGCAAAGGCCCATCCAATCCATATAAAGACGAGTGACCAGGCGATGCACTCTTTTTCTCTTTTTCTGCTTAGTCCAGCAAATGTGGCCGCTCCTTGTACACTTTC
>JANYAL010000167.1 GCA_025361325.1 Bacteroidota bacterium | reverse complement strand
CAGTAATTCTCCTGCTCGTTCTTTATAATAAAATGATCCAAGTTCATCAAAATACATAATAAAATTATTTATACTTATTAAATGATAGTATTTCTGTTTGTACGACACCTTCATGATTAAGGTTTCATATTTTTTTCTAATCTCAGGCAACATAAATAATAGTTGAAGGCCGCCGCCTTGTGTTTTCATAAGCGGCGATAGCGAAATTAATGCTTTATGAATCCCATTGATCAACGATATTAGTTATTAAGTATATTATAGCATCAATTTCTATTGTCGTGAAAAACAACTTAATAATCCGGTGTTTTTTCCTTTCCCAGCAAAGTCTACCTGGAGCTAGTGAGCAAGTCGGAACTTTGCTAACGCAACGTTCCATGCCGGACACGTTGCTGAGAAAAATTAATTAGAAATTCGTACGCCGGTTGTATAACTCACAGGGTCAGCTTCGGTACCTTCGCCAACTATTTCTTTAAAAACAGTTACAACAAATAATGTGGTGCCACGGGCATTTTTTTTGGTGTAAACAGTTTCTTCTTCATCCGTATTTAATTTAACATCGCCCTTGTTAGTTTTTTTAACATCTGTTACATTGTAACCACTTAACCAATCTTTAATTTTTTTATTCCAGTCGGCAGTATTTCTATCTGCTGTTTGCCGGTTTAGTTTTTCGCCGGTGTATTGGGTGGTAATGCCGCTGAACATGATGTGTTTTTTTACTGTTCTTTCTGCGGCAGCCATAGCAAATAAACCGGTTGGGTAGTGTAGTTTATTTACATAATTGTTTTCATCGTTACTGTACATGTTTATATGGCCGGTGGCAGCCAGTTCCAGTATTTTTTCAAACACTTCCTGTGGCTTTTTATTGGCATAGCTTAACTCTGCCGTATCGCCAACGGTATAGTCAAAAGACAGGTTTATTGAATCGTTATTTACGGGCGGGGTGCATAAGAAAAATAGTGCAATGGTATCGGCTGTTTTTAAAGTGATATTTATTTTGGCAGTACCCCCCTGAAAAGATTTTTCTAACAGCTTGTCTTTTTTTGTAAGTGCCTGTAAAATAAACGGAGCGTAGGATGTATTAAAAAGATTATCTGTTGCTTTGGGTGCCTTTGCATAAATTTCTAAATGCAATGTTTTTGCAGCAGGGGGTACAAAAACATACCGGGCATAAACATATTTATCGTAAGCCGGCGATTTTGCATTGATAACAAGCCTCGTATCTATATGCAAAGGCAATACCCAGTTACTTGTTTTATCTGTTTGTGCACTGGTTTGTAAAAAGCAACAAAGCAATATTACCGGCAACACATATTTTTGTTTCATTCTAATAATTTACGTATGAAATTAACGAATTAAATAAGCATGAGTACATATTTATTAATTAAGGGTATTTGTTATAGTTGTTATCTGGTAATTTTTGTAACAACCATATGCCCTTCGGTTATTGTTTTTACAGTACTACCGGTGTAAGGGTATTGCTGGGCTACAAAATTAAAATCGCCAATTATTTTATTACCAACTGTATCGCAGGTTGTAACATTCATAGTATGATACGCCCCATATTTAGGACCAACTGGGTCGTTAGTTAAGTTAAGATATTTTTCATTTCCTTTGCCCCTCTGGCGCAAGTGTTCCTTTACAGATCAATTTTATTTTACATGATATTACCGGAACACTTGGGTCTGCCAGATCAACCGGACTGTGTCCGGATTTATGTAATCGCAACCTCCTACTTCAAATGCTCAACTTTCTTTCCCAGCAAAGTCTCCCAGGAGCTTATGTGAAAGCCGGGACTTCTCTTACGCAACGTGCCGTGCCGGACAGGTTGCTGAGAAAAGATGAACGATCAGCCTATAAACAATGATTTGTAGGGGTATATGAAGATCGTCGAGCTGATTTAAAACTGAAGCTGAAGTTAACAATTAAGAGCCAAAGAATTCGGACAAGCCCGATATTAGCTGATACAACAACCGCCGATTGTTATTGCGTCCGCCAGCATTGCGGCAAATCTTTGCGCATTTATGCTATTGACCATAAAGCACACAAAAGCATTTAGTTAATTTCTTGTCCAATGAACATAAGTGTTTTTGTTTCAGGAACGATTATATGAATTTCACGCATTCCGTACGCTTGGTCAAATGGTCCTCTCACCTTCAAATCACCTAATTTGTCTTTCATGCCGTGCCAAATTTTTTCAATGTTATCTACCTCTAAATAGAAGGACATTTCGCCAATGTCCGTACCCGCTCTTTGAATATGTACCGTTAAATTGTCTTTGTTTATGATGAAATACGATTTATCATTTCGCCCTATTTTGAAATCAAGCATGTCAAGAAAAAAATATACCGTCTTCTCAAGGTTGTACGATGGTATCATCGGACTTAAATACTTTGCGGTGTACATTTTTTGTCGTATTATTTTGTCAAAAATAAACTATAAAATAGTTCTTATATTTTCCCAAAACATCCAATGCTTGTTAAGCATATTTGCTCCGTTTTTTTTGTAGAACTGACGTGCTTCATCATTACCTGGGTCAACACAAATTGTATAGGATTTTTGAATTATAAACCATTTTGCTAACAATTTAACAAGCTCAGATGCAACTCCCATTCTTCTATATTCTTTAATTATATCAATCCATTCTAATTCACCTTGACAGTCATAGCGATTAGTTAAATGTCCAGCAATAAATCCAATAATTGCCCTATTACATGTTGCAACATAAATAATACGTGATTTCAAGGATTGTTGAGGGTTATTAGTATGATTAAGATACCCCGTAATGCGATTATTCCAATACTCCTCAGTCTCCCAATTCTCAGAACGAATTTTTGCCAAAAATGGGATGTCATTATTTGTTGCACATCTGTACGAAATATTTAGCATTAATGTTTTATTTTGAAGGTGTAGTGTCCACAAGCACAACGTCGGGGGCTTGCCGCAGGCTGGGTATTCGTTACTGTGTACGCCCCCATGACGATGCAGATAAAGGAACGAAATTTTTATTTAAAAAACATAAACACAATTATAAAACGGTTAAGCCCATAGCCGATGATTGGTAGCGAAAATGCTGAAGAAAGTTGGTCATGCCCAGCTTGAGGAACCCTTTCCCAGCAAAGTCTCCCTGGAGCTTATGTGAAAGCCGGGACTTCTCTAACGCAACGTGCCGTGCCGGACAGGTTGCTGAGGAAAAATCGTTTTGATATTGTTAGAGTCTTAAATTCGTTATCGCCGCTTGTGAAAATACAAGGCGGCGGCGCTCACGAGAAGAGGAGTGGGCTTCGGAAATATTTTTGAGGTGTCAATTGTGATGGAGGGAACAACTACGGCAGCGAAGGAACCCTTTCCCAGCAAAGTCTCCCTGGAGCTTAACCCCTCTGGCGCAAGTGTTCCTTTACAGATCAATTTCATTTTACATGATATTACCGGAACACTTGGGTCTGACAGATCAACCGGACTGTGTCCGGGTTTATGTAATCGCAACCCCCTACTACAAATGCTCAACTTCCTTTCCCAGCAAAGTCTCCCTGGAGCTTATGTGAAAGCCGGGACTTCTCTAACACAACGTGCCGTGCCGGACAGGTTGCTGAGAAAAGTTTGTTCAAGGTGGGAACACTTGCGCCAGAGGAGTTTTGCCAGCAAACTTACGAACCAAAAAGGGTAGATCCATCTACCTTGTCGGAATTGGCGGTTTTGGCGGAATTGGCATGTTGATACGAATGAAAAATAAACCTGCTTAAAAACTACTTTGTTGCAGTCAGGTTGTGTCCAGCATGCCTACTACATAGGGAAAGCATGCGGTTTTCTGCAACCTGTAGCGAAGCTGTACACAGGAAGAAGCGATGCTGGTTACCGGAAAAGCTGCACAAGTATTGAACTGCCTGCCGGTAAATATGAACTTTAAACTATTTATGTATTTCGCTGGAAAAATGAAACGCTATCGCCGGGTTATTCTGCCGCTCGGTATTCAGGAACCATTCACTGTTGGCGAGGTACACGATATGCCCATCCTTGTCTGCAGCGATATTGGCTTGTTTGAACCGGATGAAATCCTCCAGCTTTTTGGGATCTTCACTGGTGAGCCAGCAGGCTTTATAAAAGGGAAGGTTATTCATCTGTACGGAAGCACCGTATTCCTGTAAGAGCCGGTACTGGATCACTTCAAACTGTAATTCGCCCACACAGCCGATAATCTTCTTGTTGCCGCCGAACTGGGTAAACAGCTGCGCAACCCCCTCATCGGTGAGCTGCAGTAAGCCTTTCTCCAGTTGTTTGGTCTTCAGGGGATCCTTGTTCACCACTTCCTTGAAGATCTCCGGTGAAAAACTCGGTATGCCGGTGAAGTAAAAGTCTGCGCCCTCGGTTAGGGTATCGCCGATCTTGAAGTTACCGGTATCAAACAGTCCCACCACATCACCGGGGTAAGCATCTTCTATCACTTCCTTTTGGCGTGCCAGGAAGCTATAGGGGTTGTTGAACCGCAGGTCGCGGTTCAGCCGCACATGATGATAATAGGTATTGCGCTCAAACCTGCCGCTGCATACGCGCAGGAAGGCGATCCTGTCGCGGTGCCGGGGATCCAGGTTGGCATGTATCTTAAAGATAAAACCGCTAAAGGTATCTTCCCCGGGAGTCACATCCTGCAGGGTGGTATGCCTGGGCCGGGGTGTGGGTGCAATACGTACAAAAGTATCCAGCATTTCTTTGACACCGAAATTATTAACCGCGCTGCCGAAGAACACGGGGGCCGTCTTTCCGCTGAGGTAGTCATCCACTAACAACTGGCCGTAAACGCCGTCTATCAGTTCCACGTCCTCACGCAATACCGCGGCATCCTTTTCCCCGATCTTCTTATCCAGTATGGCATCATCCAGGTCGCTGATCTCCACCACATCCTCATCATTGGCCTTGGTGCCTGCCGTGAACAGCACCAGGCTTTTCCGGCTGAGGTCGTATACACCTTTGAAATCCTTGCCGCTGTTGATGGGCACGGTCATGGGATGCAGGTGTATCTTCAGTTCCTTCTCGATCTCTTCCAGCAGGTCGAAGCGGTTTTTACCGTCGCGGTCCATCTTGTTGATGAAAACGATCACCGGGGTGTTGCGCATGGCGATGACTTCCATCAGCCTGCGCGTCTGTGCCTCCACCCCGTTCACGCTGTCGATCACCAGCACCACGCTGTCAACCGCCGTGAGGGTACGGTACGTGTCTTCGGCAAAGTCCTTGTGACCCGGTGTGACGAGCAGGTTAATGAGGTGCCCGTCGTATTCAAAGGTCATGACGCTGGTAGCCACACTGATGCCGCGTTGCCGCTCTATCTCCATGAAATCGCTGGTGGCGTGCTTTTTTATCTTGTTGCTCTTGACAGCACCGGCGGTCTGTATGGCACCGCCGAAGAGCAGGAATTTCTCCGTCAATGTGGTCTTGCCCGCATCCGGATGAGAGATGATGGCGAAGGTCTTGCGTTTGTTGATTTCGTTTAAATACTTCATAGTTTGATCTGGAGACGTAAACTGCGGGCAGATTGTGCTGGTTAAATTAGGTTCATTTATTGTTATGTACTGATGTCCGAAAAATATAGTTCTGAAGTCGTGATGGGCAAGTTCACCGCCCGCAGCCCACCGC
>JANYAL010000164.1 GCA_025361325.1 Bacteroidota bacterium | reverse complement strand
GGGGGGGGGGTGTTAGGCGTGCGACTCATCAAAGAACTGCGGGGTGAGCCGTGTATCGAAATGAAAGACCTGCTTGAAACAAAAAAAATGATTGCCACTACCCGCATGTTCGGCAAACCAGTATATGAGATAAAAGAATTAAAGGAAGCAGTTGCCACGTATATTGCCAGGGCAGCGGAGAAGCTCCGCCGGCAGAACGGTGCGGCCAATGTCATCAGTGTATTTACCGTGACCAATGACCAGAGCGATTCTTATAACTACAGGCCGGCAACAAGATCGGCATACTTCACCCTTCCCTTTGCTACCTCACTGACTCATATCCTCATTGCCCATGCCGTCCCCTTGATCGACCAGCTATACCAGAAAGGAAGCAAATACCTGAAAGCCGGAGTGTTGCTGGGCGAAATAGTGCCTTATAGCGCCGTGCAGTATAATATATTCAGCGAGGCGCCGCATGAACATGCACAGAAACTGATGGAGATGATCGACAATGTTAAATTCAGCATGCGCAACGACATGATAAAATTTGCCCGGTCGGGTACCAAGCGCGACTGGAAGATGCGCCAGGAACTCAGAAGTAAACGGTTTACCACTAGATGGGAGGAGTTATTTAAGGTGCATTAGAATAGTCCTGTTTGTGGTATAGTAAAAGCGTTTTCCTACGAGTACTGTACATTTCGAATTTAGTTTGTCAACTCAGTAAACAGTATATTCCGACCAAAAGGACTCAATGTACAGTTACATAAAAAATCAAACTCCTGCAAACCCACTCTACAGCCAGTATTCTATTCTTAGCAGTCAGCCATTCTTCACTAATATATAGTATACAAGTTTTTTCTGGCAATTACTATAGTGTTATACAAAAAAAGCAATACTGAGATCTTTATCTAATACTACTTGAAATGCTATGTGAATAGTTTCTTTCCGGTTAGTTAAGTGTATCTGCATAGTATGGCTTTTTAATTCTTGGAATCAAGTGCCAAAAATCGTTTTATTTCATTTCGGCGCTCTAGTATCCTAAAACTGCTAGTGTTAAATACACGTTCGGTCTAGCTTCCAGATTCAATGATTGTAAGTTATTATGTTTCAAAAGTTACCTCTTAAAATGTGCAGGATTATAAATCTTCCGTAGACCTTTATGTTTTGTCCTTTTTTAAATTTTCATAAATAACTATATTCATAAGTACCAGCAGCATTCCATAAAATACATCTTCAAAAGGAATAGTGTATATTCTGATGCCCAGGTTTTCGGCATTGTTGTAGAGCACAACCGGGATACCGGTAAGGAAGCCATTGACTATCAGGAAGGGTATTAGGGTAAGAAGCCAGGAGACCAGGAAGGAGGTCGCATCAAAATACTTGAAATAATTCCTACGCAGATAAATAAGGGCTATAAAGAGTGCATTGAGAAGAAAGGTCCAAGACGTGTAATATCGTTTATAAAAAATGATACCGGCCCCTCCCAAACCAAGTGCCAGCATCTGCAGTACAGCATCCCCTGTTCTTTTATTGGTTAACCCGGGGAAATAAAAACGTATGCAGGCATAGATAAACACGCAGCAATAGGGTACAATAACGAAAAAAAGCACTTCTTCAACGGGAAGATTGTTGAGTTTTATACCGGTTACACATTGTTCATTGAAGCTCCATACCCCGTTTGAAGTGAAGAAAATATCCCAGCCAAGGTACAATAATCCAGGGATGACCATGGCGGGAAATAGGAATTTCCAGTTCCTGTAAAAGGCGACCTTGGAGTCAAAACTCAGCACCAGGGGGCCGGCAAGGGAACTGGCCAGGATGACGAAATAGGTATAGTGGGAATTCATTAAGAGTTAAGGTTAATCATCTTATTGGCCTTACGCACTTTATCCCAGTATTTCTTTGCCACCAGCAACATCCCAAAACTTTCACCATCTTTTTTTCCAAAGTTCTTGTGATGCATTTTATGGGCCCAGCGTATAGTCCGCACATACAGATTATTGCTGCGGGTGAACCACTTAAAACGCTTGTGAATAATCACCTCATGCACTATAAAATAAGCCAGTCCGTATGCTGCAATACCAAAACCCATTGCTGCAACCCAGTAATTCGAATGTTGTAACCCCAGCATGATACAAAGCCAGCTCGGTATAGCAAATATTAGGAAGAAGGCATCATTTTTCTCAAAGAATCCACTACTTTTCTGATGATGATCCCGGTGCAAGTACCATAGGAAACCATGCATTACAAAACGGTGTGTTAGCCAAGTTACACCTTCCATGGTAAGGAAAGTACCCAGTATAATCCCGATAAATAAAAACCAGTTCATGAATTATCTTATTTCATCAATGTGTGTAACAGTAAAAAGAACATGATTTGGATCAGGAACAAATTTACTGCAAATTTGTTCTGTTTGTCAACTCTAAAGATCTGGAAAAAGATAAGAAATATCACACTTACTATGAACCAACAGAGATAATTATATACAGGCACTTCTCCCGCTCCATCCCAGTGCCAGTAACCCAGCTTAATCGCAACAGGTTCCATTACCCAGTCGAAAAAGACGGCTAGTGTAGCGCCATCAATGATCACGGATAATGCTTTTAACCTGAGGGGTCTACCGGAGACATTCAAAGTCACAAAGCCAATGATTTTCATGAGAAAGGTATGTATGCTGATACCACAGCAATATATGATTACAAACCAATTGATTCCAATAATTAAAGGCACACCTAGCAAACGGTAACCCAGTACCGTCCCATAATGATATTGTCCAAAAAGTGTACCGGTATTTACACCAACCATTTCCACACCTATACCCAATAAGGTGACTGCAATAAGAAAAAGATAAAAATTTACGGGCCGCTCGTTTTGTGTCCAAACCAACAAGCCAAACACTAGTAAAAGATTGAATATGGTTGATTTAATAAAAAAGGATTGGTCCAGGAACAGAATTCCGATTAGGCCTATACCATGAAATAAGACAGCCAGGAAGGTTGCCATCCTGTACTTGGTAATATGAATGTTTAGGAATGTCATTTATACTGCAGAATGAGTTCACTCACGATCTTTGCACTCTTTAAACATAAAGGTATTCCGCCGCCGGGGTGAACACTGCCGCCGCAAAAGAATAGGCCTTTGATGTTACCTGTAAAATTTGCATGGCGGAAAAAAGCGGCGAGTTTTGAATTTGAACTGGTCCCATACAACGAACCCATATAGGAAGAGGTCTGTTCTTCTATCAAAGCAGGGTCAGAAATATCTTCTGTTTCGATTACCTGTTCAAGATCCGTATCAAGCATACGGTTTAATTTACTAATGATACTGTTCCTTAGATTTTGCCTAACCTGTTGCCAGTCCTGCCTGTTATTTGCAGGTGCATTTACCATTACAAACCAGTTCTCTTTACCAGGTGGAGCTAGTTTGTTCTCCATTTTAGATGTTATATTAATATATACTGTAGGATCAGTACTTATTGATTTTTTATTGAAAATGCCATCGAATTCTCTTTGATAGTTCTTGCTGAAGAAAATATTGTGAAGATGCAAGTCCGGGAATGAATTTTTAATACCCCAGTAAAATATAACTGCGCTGCTACTACGTTCCTGTCTCAACAGTCTTTTGGCTTCGTAATTGTTTCGAAGCAGTTCCTTGTATGTGAAATACACATCTACATTGCTGACAACAATACCCGCATAAATATTTTCACTATTTACAACCACACCTTTCACCTGGCCTGAATGGTGTATAATGGCATGAACGGCAGAATCGAAATAAAACTTCACCCCTTTGACAATGGCCAGTCTGTAGAGTGCATTTGTTATACTGATCATGCCACCCTGAGGATAAAAAGTTCCCTGGTTATGTTCCAGATGCGGTATAAGGTTGAGCATTCCTGGGGCTTTATAAGGATTACTGCCGTTATAGGTGGCAAAGCGGTTGAATAGTTGTATAGCTTCGGGTGAAGTAAATTTTCTGCGGTTATGATTGTTCAAAGAAGAAAACAAATAACTATATCGCACATTGGCCATTGCACGGAAGATCCTTTTATGCATCCAGGTGTTTCGTTTATGTAAGGAATGATCCACGAATACTAGACCGATATTCTCATATGCCCTATTGGATTCTTTTAAATAGGCTGAAAGATTCCCCGGGCTTTCATGTAAACGGTCCTGTAATTCTTTGTCGAACTTCTCAGCTTTGGTAAAGGCATTGACTATTTTTCCATTTTCATAAAAATATTTACATGCAATATCAACCTGTTCGTAATTGAAGTATTTATCGATAGGTTCTCCCGCCAATTCGAATAACTCTTCCAAATTTTGTGGCTGGGTAAACAGGGAAGGACCCTGATCAAAATGATACCCCTTATTCAAAAAGGCCGACAATTTCCCACCAGGGTTGCTGTTCTTTTCAAAAACACGAACATCAAATCCCTGAACAGCCATCCGTATAGCTGTTGCGAGACCAGCCACACCGCTTCCTATAATGATCGCATTCTTTGTCTGCATATTAACCGTCATCAATAATCCCATAGTGCTGTTAGATACTTCTGCACTTTAGGAAAACTAATTTTGAACCAATCAGTGAAAAGCTGAGGATGACTCATTATATCCTCATGAATTTCATCCATTTTTCTGTAACAATAATCACTTACTTCTGCCGGATCAGGAGATATTTTACCGGTGTATTTTCCAATGAAAACATGGTCATACTCATATCCAGTAAGACCATTATCAAATTCCGCTTTGTAAATGAAATCAAATATCTTTTTTATCTCTGCCGTTATACCCATCTCTTCCTTCATTCTTTTTACGGCCTCATCCTATATATCTTTACCCGGACGCGGATGGCTGTAACATGAATTTGTCCATAAACCAGGGCTATGATATTTTTCATTTGACCCTTTCTGCAAGAGCATTTCTCTATTGTCATTGAAAATGAATATGCTGAATGCCCTGTACAGTATAGCTTTTGTGGACTTCCATTTTCTCCATCTTGCCAATAGGTTCATCCCTTTCATTCACCAAAATAATATCCATTACTGTCATTCTTTATAATATCCTAAACTGGCTTCTCAATCCTGCTTTTGCAAGAATGAAAGCCTTGCCATAATTGGGTATTCTTATCCGTTGCTCAAGAATACGGGTTGGGGCCGTCTTTTGTATCTTTTTAAACAAATAAAGGTAATATTTATAGGCTACATAAACTCCAAACCTTGCCTTCACTGGCAGCATCAAAATCCCTGCATAGGCATTACGAAAATCTTTTGAAATGTCGTCCTCTATCTGACTTTTCATCGCTAAGGTGAAATTGGTAAAATCCACTTCAGGAAAATAGGTCCTGTTGAGTTGCTGATAATCCGATCTTATATCGCGAAGAAAATTCACTTTTTGAAATGCAGCTCCCAATGATTGGGCAGCTGGACTCAATTCATCATATTTAATTTTTTTGCCTTCGCAAAAGACATATAGACACATCAATCCAATCACTTCGGCACTACCATAAATATATTCATGGTAGCCTGAGCTATTATAAAATGTTTTACTTAGATCCATTTCCATGCTGTTGAAAAAAGCATCTATAAGGTTTGTTGAAATACTATATTGATTTACTGTCAACTGGAAACTGTGTAAAATGGGGTTCAGGCTGATTCTTCTTTCAATAGCAACATAGGTTTCCTTTTTAAATTCTTTTAACAATTCATCTTTTGGAAATTTGTGAAAAGTATCTACTATCTCGTCTGCAAAACGAACGAATCCATATATGTTGTAAATAGGAGTTCGTAGGTCAGGGTGAAGTAAATTGATAGCACTGCTGAAAGAGGTACTGTATTTTTCAGTAGTGGTCTTACTACAAATCTGACTTAATTCATCAAATAGACTGGTCATTTCCCTTTTTGCTGGTTTAATTAATTGCCAAAGTATTTAACCACTTCTTTTGACACCACTTCGCCACTTATCAGACTTGGCGGTACTCCTGGTCCCGGCACGGTCAATTGTCCGGTATAGAACAAATTACTCACTTTCTTACTTCTCATCTTTGGTTTAAAGATTGCAGTTTGCATTAATGTATTCGCCAGTCCATAAGCATTCCCTTTGAATGAATGGTAATCATTTATAAAATCAGTTACGGAATATGTTTTTTTATATATTATGGATCCCCTGATTGATTGATGAGTCATTTTTTCGAACCGGTCCAGTATTTTTTCAAAATATGAATTTCTTAATTCTTCTGTATCACCAGAAAGACCCGCAGCAACAGGGATGAGGAAGAACATGTTTTCGCAACCTTCCGGTGCAACAGAATTGTCAGTTATTGAACTTATGCAAACATAGAACAAAGGATCCTTTGGCCATACATGCTCAGTATAGATCTCCAGTCCGTGTCTTTCAAAATCCACATCAAAGAAAAGGTTATGATGAAGAACTGTATTTAATTTTTTATTAATCCCAATGTAATATAATAAACAGCCCGGTGCCAAAACTCTTTTATTCCAATATTGTTCTGAGTATGATCTACAATTCACAGGCAGTAGATTCATTTCAATATGGTGGTAATCTGCCGCCCCAATTACTGCCTGGATTTCATATGTTTCACCCGACCTGGTATGTACTTTAGTAGCAATTGTGTTTTCTATTTCTATTGAAATAACCTCAGTATTAAAATTGAACTTCACTCCCTGAGCTTTCGCCAATCCATACATGGCTTCAACAATCTTGTACATACCACCTTTGGGATACCAGGTACCCAGTTTTATATCAGCATGGTTCATGAGGCTGTAGAGAGCAGGTATATCCTTGGCCATGGCTCCCAGAAAAAGTACAGGAAATTCCATTAACAATTGCAACCTGGGATGTTTAAAATATTTGCTAACATGTTTTTTCATGGATGTAAAAACATCCAGTTTAAATATCCCTTTTAGCAAGTCAATATCCATGAATTCTGAAAATGACCGACCTGGCATATGAATTAGGTAATTAATGCCAACATCATATTTATAGGCAGCTTCCTTTATAAATTTATCCAGTTCATTTCCGCTTCCAAGTTCAATGCTTTCAAATAAATTTTTTATCTCCGTATAATTTGCCGGAATATCCGTTTCTTCGTCTGCCCAATAAACACGGTAAGCCGGGTCAAGCCTCTCTATTTGATAGAAATCTGAAACTTTTTTTCCAAAGCAATTAAAAAAACGTTCAAATACATCCGGCATCCAGTACCAACTAGGTCCCATATCAAAAGTAAAACCATCTGCTATTAATTGTCGAGCTCTTCCTCCCGGACCATCCAGTTTTTCCAATATAGTAACATCCCAACCAGTCTTAGCCATAAAAGAGGCTGCTGATAAGCCCGCAAACCCGCTACCTATAATAACTAGTTTTTTCAATGGCCTAAAATACAATTAATGAGATGTAATATGACAATTAATGTCTTGTAATCTGTTCTTTTAATAACTTTCTTGCAAAGTGTATCCTGCTTTTAATAGTACCCAGCGGCTCTGCAAGCATTACAGCTATTTCATGATATTTATATCCTTCAAAATATAATGCGAATGGGGTAAGGAAGATCTCCGGCAATTTGTGCATTGCAACATGGATATCTTTCAATTCCAAATTTGTTTCGGCAACATTTGCGACCGTATTAGATTTATGATTTAAAAGGAATTCATGGGGTGAAGCATCAAATACTACATTTTTTTTGGCTCGGCGGCGATAATCATTGATAAAGATATTACGCATGATAGTGTAGAGCCATGCCTTAATATTGGTTCCAACATTATATTTTTCCCTATTGGCTAGGGCCCTGTAAATTGTTTCTTGAAGCAAGTCTTTAGCGGTCTCTGAATTTCTGGTTAGAGACATGGCATAAGGCTTAAGGTAATCCGCATTATTCAATAATACTTGGGTAAAATCAGGAGGAAACACAATTTTTTGTTTAATAATTAATAGTTAAAGCTAAACAAATTAA
>JANYAL010000107.1 GCA_025361325.1 Bacteroidota bacterium | reverse complement strand
AGCATTGATAAAAGTTGATTTTCCCACCCCCGAATGGCCGCTTAACAAGGTAACCTTGTCTTTTAAAAGCAATTTGACCGCCTCAACTCCCTCCCCGGTCTCCAGGCTCATGGATACTATTTTATAACCGATAGACTCATATATATCCTTCATTAAGGCAAATTTATCTGCCTCCTTTTTTTTATATAGGTCTGCCTTGTTGAAAACGATCACAGATGGCACATGGAATGATTCTGAAGCGATCAGGAACCTGTCTATAAAACCCTGAGAGGTCTTTGGATCTTTGATGGTGGCCAGTAATATAGACTGGTCCAGATTGGATGCAATAATATGGTGCTGGTGTCTATTGGCCGGCGAGGTGCGGTTTATATAATTCCTACGGTCATCAATAGACCTGATGGTAACACCGCCCTCCAGCTCGTTCTCCATTTCGATATCCACCCTGTCACCAACGGCAATCGGGTTGGTACTGGTAAAACCGTCATGCTTGAATTTTCCAAGGATACGCGCATTGTACACGTTGTGATGGTCGTCCTTTACAACGTACCAACTGCCTGTACTTTTATAAACGGTTGCTTTCATTGTACACGAAATTAAAGGAATTAGTTTTAGGGAGGGGGCTTGTGCCAGAACAGCTAAAGACAGTTGAGAACAACAGATCTGAAGGAGTATCCCGGTCTATTACGGAAATTTCCTGAACAG
Organism: Bacteroidota bacterium; assembly: GCA_025361325.1. Classification (GTDB taxonomy): domain Bacteria; phylum Bacteroidota; class Bacteroidia; order Chitinophagales; family Chitinophagaceae; genus Ferruginibacter. The sequence continues at coordinate 1,849 of JANYAL010000107.1, read as the reverse complement.
TGTAAAGCGCAGGAACAATTCCAGGAACAACAGGACCAGCCCAATTGTAATAAAAGGAAAGAATTTTTCGGTATACCGGGTAATCGATGTGATCTCAACCTTCGACTTTTCAAGCAAATTGATTTCATCATAAATACCCGCCAGGCTTTCATTGTCCCTGGCCCGGAAGTATTTACCCCCCGTTTCAACAGCAATCTCCTTCAACAGTTTTTCATCAATGGAAACTTTCCCGTTCTGCATCACAATGCCCATGGGTGTATTAACAGGCTGAGGTGCATAACCATCCGTTCCCACGCCAATAGTATATACTTTGATCTGAAAGGCTTTTGCGATCTCCTTGGCCGTACGGGGATCAATCAACCCCCCGTTATTCTCTCCGTCGGTCATCAAAATGATCACTTTACTCTTTGCCGGGCTGGTCCGCAAACGGTCAACACTTGTTCCCAGCCCGGAACCAATGGCTGTGCCGTCTTCTAAAAGACCATTCCGTATGTTCTGTATCGCTGTTAGCAGAACACTGTGGTCAGTGGTCAGTGGACACTGGGTAAAGCTTTCTCCGGAAAAGATCACGATGCCAATACGGTCGGACTGCCTTTTATTCACAAAATCGGTCGCTACTCTTTTTGCCGCTTCCAGGCGGTTGGGTGTAAGGTCCTGCGATGTCATACTGCCACTGACATCTATACACAAAATGATATCGACCCCTTCCCCTTCCGTGTTCTGCTCTTCAAATCTGGTCTGCGGCCTTGCCAGGGAAATGATGATAAGGCATATAGAGACAAGGCGCAAAATAAAGGGTATATGCCGTAGTACCGATCTCCAGGATGACATTCCGGTGGCCGTATTATCTGATATGGCTATGGTTCCCTGCAACTGATCATTTCTTTGTATATACCAGAACAGCAACATGGGTATGATGAGCAGCAACAGGAAGTACCCGGGCTGGTGAAAAGTGATAGCGTTGAAATAATCGAAAAGCAAGGTTGTTTAAGGTTGATGTTTATTGTATGATATTTCAAGGAACTGTATAGTTTGCCTGACCCTTTGCAAACAGTCTTCACTTTCAATTGCAGCAGGCAGGTATTTGGCAAATTTGACTGCATCGCCGCATCGCAGGGCTGTAGCAAGTGATGCAATACCATCTGAAGAAAGTCCAGCAGATCTGGTATTGATCAGTAAGTCGCCGGAGGTCATACTCAGCAAATTTTGTGCTTGCCTGTGTCCAAGGAATCTTTTGAAAATCTCACCAAGCTTAGTGTGGAATAATTTGATCTCAGCCGGCTTCAGGAGATCATATTGCCTAAGCTTTCCCAGTTCCAGCAAGGCCTCCTGCAATGGCGAAAAGCCGGTTACAGATGCACCGGGCAGATTCTTTCTCCTCTTTTTCAGGTACCTGATCAGAAAAAATACGGCCACAGACAACAGCAAAATACCTGCGCAGATGTAATACCAGGTATAATCCCTTACACTTACTTCCACAAGCGGTTTGATATCATGCAGCTGTTTTGAACTGTCTGCTGGCGCAAACGAAACCTGTACGATTATTGGATCAGTGAGTCTGGTATTATCTGAGTCACTTACTGTACCGGCCAGGTTGATCCTGAAACCCGGAATGGTCCACCTGCCCGAATCAAAACTGGTGACAATGATGGTATGTTCAACTGCCCTGGAGTTGTCTTTATAATTTACCGAATCTGTTCTTCCTGCTTCGATAATCTCAAAATGAGGAATGGAGTCGGGGATCATCACCCTATAAGCGGAGGCGGGAGCTCCGGGTACGATGAAGGCCTTTATTTTAACCCTTACCTGTTCCCCGATAAGAAAATCACTTTTATCCACTGATGCCTGT
>JANYAL010000086.1 GCA_025361325.1 Bacteroidota bacterium | reverse complement strand
AAAAAAGATTTATAGGGGTGGTTACATTCCAGAAATGCACCCCTTCGAAGGCCACGCTGCGCATGGCGATATTCAGATAGGTTAGCGGCAGTATCTTGGCAATGATCTGCAGCCAGTCCGGAAAGGCTTCTACAGAAAAGAAAGTGCCGCCCAGGAGGAACTGAGGCAGGGTTATCAAATTAGCAAGGGGAGGAATAGTGCTGTCGCTGGTAGCGATTCCGCTAACGATAAAGCCCAGTCCCATGAAGATCAGCAGGCCGATGAAACTAAGCAGCAGCATTTCCAGGAAAGTCTCAACCCCGTGTACTAAAGTGAACCCGAAAAGAAACCGTCCAGCCAGTATGATCACAAATGCAGTGAGCATCTGGAACAAAACCCGGCTGATACCTTCGCCCAGAATAATATAAGTTCGACTGATGGGAGTTGCAAAGAATCTTTTCAGTACCAGGGTACTGCGCAGGTTGAAGAACATGAAGGCAACACCGAAAACTCCGGAACTCAGCAGGGAGAAACCTAACTGGCCTGGTAAAATGAAATCGATGGTCTTGTATTCACGCACTTGTGTTTCATCCCTTTTTGGGTCAAAATCGAACATGGCATATTCCCGCCGCTGGCTTTTGTATGCAATATCCGCGGCCATATTCTTCTTCTCGCTGATCAGGGTGATGAAGGGGTGCCACTTATCGCTGCTGGCATTGGTGGTTTTGAAACCAACCCGGTATGGTGTGGTGCTGTCATTACTTTTGTTGATAGACAGAATACCGGTGATATTGCCTTTCTGCAAGTCAAGTTGCATTTCGGCATCCGTCTGGTATGTAACGATTCTGACTGATGGGTCCATTTTGAAAAGCTGGAAAAGAATATTGCTGGTATCACTATCCCCGGACAGGACAATCTTATAGCTGGGCCTTCCCCCGGAGTTACCGATGAAACCAAAGACCAGTATGAAGATAAATGGGAAAACGAAACTGAATATGACCGCAGAAGGGCTCCGGAATATGGACTTAAGGCTGGCCCGGGTAATAGAGAACATGGCAGTCAGCTGGCTGTATTTTTGCATCCTTGGTGCTTGTTTGTGCCGTAAAGCTATTGGGAAAAAAGGGTATAAAAAAATTTGGATTATCCGACAGTTGTCGGAACTTTGTATGACAATTGTCGTTAGCATGAAAAAAAGACAACCTCTCAAAATATCCTCCCCGCATCATCCAAAAGACAATACCCGCCGGGTTGAGGAAACAGGGCCAATATACAAAACGGTAAAGCCCGTCACCGCTTTAAAGGCCTTTACGTTCAGTGAATTTAAAAAGATCGCGGATAAGGCGCCTTTAACCCATGCTGAATGGGCCGCCGTCCTTCATTTGAGCGAACGCACCCTGCAGCGTTATGCTAAGACGAATGGCGTCTTTGCCCCTATTTACGCTGAAAGGGCATTGCAGCTGGAGAAGGTATTAAAGGAAGGTAAGGCTGCTTTTGGAAAGACGGAACATTTTTACCACTGGCTGAAAAGGAAGCCTTTCATGCTGGAAGGAAAACTGTCATTTGATTCACTCACCAGTTATTCGGGCATCGAAATGGTATTGACCCAACTGGGCAGAATCCAACAAGGCCTTTTCGCATGATTGTATTCCGTATATCTAGCAACGCATACAGTCATGACTTGAGCGGCAACGGTGCCAAGCGCTCGGGAGCACGCTGGAATTCAAAAGGCATCCCGGTATTGTATACTGCAGAACATATATCCCTGGCGATACTGGAAATGCTGGTACATGTGAATTTCAAAGAACTGACCAATGCCCTGGACCTTATCTACATAAAGATCCCCGAACAGCAGGATGTTACCGCTATTACGCTAAGTCAGTTAAAGAAAAACTGGCGGGAAGATGCAGGTTATACACAATATATCGGAGATGAAGTAATTAAACAGAAAAGATCACTGGTAGTAAAAGTTCCTTCCGCTGTGATACCCGAAGAATACAACTATCTTGTTAATCCGCTGCACATTGAATTTAAAAAGATAAAGATCATTCAAGTAAAAAAATTCTGGCCGGACGAAAGGCTTTTTGCAAACATATGAATAAGACTTACCTCCTTTTGGGCAGCAACCTGGGTAACCCGCTTCTTAAACTCAGGAAGTGCAGGGAAATGATCTCCAAACATATCGGTCTTATCTCCCGACAGTCGGGCATTTACTATACATCTCCCTGGGGCATGACCGATCAACCCTATTTTCTGAACCAGGTAATCATTGTGGAAACCCTGCATGCTGCACCCGATACCCTACATGCCATATTAGATATTGAAAAGAAAATGGGTAGGGTTAGAACTGTAAAAAATGCCCCCCGTACCATTGACATTGATATCCTTTTCTTCAACAAGACAGTATCTGACCAAAATCAATTAATACTTCCCCATCCCAGGATTCAGAACCGCCGATTCGTACTTGTGCCATTACATGAACTTTCTCCCAACCTGGTACATCCCGTCCTAAAGAAAACTATCCACCAGTTATTAAGAGTTTGCCCCGATAAACTGGCTGTAAAAAAAATTTGAACGATAAGCGGGTAATTCAATTTATTTTGCAAACATGAAATAGGTGCCTGTTTAGATGCTGCCAACAAGCCTGGAATATGAAATATAATTTTGTCACCATAGAGGGAAATATCGGGGCAGG
>JANYAL010000079.1 GCA_025361325.1 Bacteroidota bacterium | reverse complement strand
CAGAAAGAAGAAGTGAGCGGTGATTATGCTATCATCTACAACACCCTGAATAAGAATACATCCAACAGCGAACTGGAAGCTGTCCAACACATCTATAAGCAATTGCGCGGAGCCGATGCACCGGATGATGAAACAGCAAGGGGCATCATCGATAAATTATTCTTCAGTGATAAGAGATATGACCTGGGAGAAGTTGGTCGTTATAAGATCAACCGCAGGCTGGGATTGAATTTCCCCATTCAAAAGAAAGTACTTACTAAAGACGATATCATTGCCATCATCAAAACATTGGTATTGTTAACCAATGGCAAGAGTGAAGTAGATGATATCGATCATTTAAGCAACCGTCGTGTTCGTACCGTGGGTGAGCAATTGTATGCACAGTTCGGTGTTGGCCTGGCCCGTATGGCCCGTACCATCCGCGAAAGAATGAATGTGCGTGATAATGAGGTGTTCACTCCTGTTGACCTGATCAATGCAAGAACACTATCATCTGTTATAAATTCCTTCTTTGGAACATCGCAGCTTTCCCAATTCCTGGATCAAACGAACCCGTTGAGTGAGATCACGCACAAGCGTCGTATCTCCGCACTGGGGCCCGGTGGTTTAAGCAGGGAAAGAGCAGGTTTCGAGGTACGTGACGTTCACTATTCTCATTATGGTCGTTTGTGTACCATTGAAACTCCGGAAGGGCCAAACATCGGCCTGATCTCAACCTTATGCGTACACGCAAAGATCAATGATATGGGTTTCATTGAAACGCCTTATCATAAAGTAACAGATGGAAAGGCTGATATGAAAAAGATCACTTTCCTAAGTGCTGAAGAAGAAGATACTGCCAAGATCGCACAGGCGAATATTGATATAGATGCAAAAGGAAATTTCGTTGAGGACAAAATCAAAAGCCGTCAGACAGGTGATTTTCCGATTTTGGACAAAAATGAAGTGGAATTTATGGACGTGGCGCCAAACCAGATCGTTGGGCTAAGTGCTTCACTGATTCCTTTTCTCGAACATGATGACGCCAATAGGGCGCTGATGGGATCGAATATGCAGCGTCAGGCAGTGCCATTGATTAAGCCAGAAGTCCCTATTGTGGGTACCGGACTTGAGGCGAAGGCTGCCAGAGATGCCAGGATTCAGATTCATGCAGACGGAGACGGGATGGTTGAATTTGTGGATGCCAACGAGATTCATGTTCGCTATAAGAGAAATGAGGTGCAACAGCTGGTAAGTTTTGATGAAGACCTTGTGATTTATAAGTTGACTAAGTTCGTGCGTACTAACCAGGAAACCTGTATTAACCTGCGCCCTGCAGTTGTTAAAGGTCAGAAAGTCAATGAAGGAGATTTCCTTACTGAAGGATATGCTACCAAAAATGGAGAACTTGCTCTCGGAAGAAATATGAAAGTTGCCTTTATGCCATGGAAAGGTTACAACTTTGAAGATGCTATCGTGATCAGTGAAAAAGTGGTAAAGGAGGATCTTTTCACTTCTATCCATATCAGTGAGTTTGAGATCGAGGTACGTGATACTAAATTGGGTGAGGAAGAACTTACCCCGGATATACCAAATGTGAGTGAAGAAGCGACCAAAGATCTCGATCAAAACGGGATTATCCGAATTGGTGCACACATCAAGGAAGGTGATATCATCATTGGTAAGATTACCCCTAAAGGAGAAAGTGACCCAACACCCGAAGAGAAATTATTAAGGGCCATATTCGGCGATAAAGCAGGGGATGCAAAAGACGCTTCATTGAAAGCACCTAGTGGTACAGAAGGTGTCATTATAGATAAAAAGCTTTTTCAGCGCGCAAAGAAGGACAAAAATGCTAAAGTTCGGGAAAAAGCACAGTTGGAAAAAATAGAAAAGACTCATGAAAAAAATGAATCTGACCTTCTGGAGTTACTGGTTAGCAAACTGCAAACCTTGTTGCGAGACAGAACCAGCGCGGGGGTAAGCAATAATTTTGGCGAGATTCTCATTGGCAAAGGAGCAAAATTCAATTCCAAGAACTTGGCCAATATTGATTACCAGAATGTAAACCCATTGGGATGGACCGGAGAATCAAAAACAGATGAACTTATTAATATTCTGCTTCATAATTACAATATTAAGTTCAACGAAGAACTGGGAAGATATAAAAGAGAAAAGTTCAACATATCTATCGGCGATGAATTACCTGCAGGCGTATTGAAACTGGCCAAAGTTTATATGGCGGTCAAACGAAAACTTAAAGTGGGGGATAAGATGGCGGGCCGTCACGGTAACAAAGGTATCGTTGCCAAAATCGTACGTCAGGAGGATATGCCATTTCTGGAAGATGGAACTCCTGTTGATATCGTTTTGAATCCTCTTGGGGTACCAAGTCGTATGAATTTAGGCCAGATCTATGAAACTGTTCTTGGGTGGGCAGGTGAAAAATTAGGTGTTCGATTTGCAACTCCCATTTTTGATGGGGCATCTGTTGCTGAAATAGCCGAAAATATTAAAAAAGCAGGCCTTCCCACCTTTGGTCATACTTATTTGTATGACGGTGAAACCGGAGAACGTTTTGATCAGAAGGCAACTGTTGGGATAATTTATATCATCAAATTGCATCATATGGTTGATGACAAGATGCATGCACGTTCAATTGGACCATATAGCCTGATCACTCAACAGCCACTGGGAGGTAAAGCCCAGTTTGGCGGGCAGCGGTTTGGTGAAATGGAAGTTTGGGCTCTCGAAGCTTATGGTGCTTCAAATATATTGCAGGAATTGCTTACGCTTAAATCAGATGATATAATAGGAAGGGCCAAAACCTATGAAGCCATTGTAAAAGGCGACAATATCCCAAGGGCGGGAATACCTGAATCATTCAATGTTCTCGTACATGAGTTAAGGGGATTAGGTCTTGACCTGAAATTTGATTAAAAGAATTTAGTCATTAACTACTGTTAAATATTGGCGTAGTAACATGGGTAATATGTATTTAAAAAAATCGCCTGTGCTTTAAGTGAAAAGCTTAGATTCCAAGGCTATAAATAAGCTAAAAGCTAATAAAATATGGCATTCAAAAAAGAGAACCGTCCTAGACCAACATTTTCACAAATTACGATCGGCCTGGCTTCACCTGACAGCATCCTGGAAAAAAGTTATGGTGAGGTGTTAAAACCTGAAACCATCAATTACCGAACTTATAAGCCGGAACGAGATGGTTTATTTTGTGAAAGGATCTTTGGGCCTGTTAAGGATTATGAGTGTGCTTGTGGAAAATATAAGCGAATCCGCTATAAAGGAATCGTTTGTGACAGATGTGGTGTGGAGGTGACAGAAAAGAAAGTTCGGAGAGAAAGAATGGGTCATATTAAGCTGGTGGTTCCCGTTGTGCATATCTGGTATTTTAAATCCTTGCCAAACAAGATTGGTTACTTGCTTGGGATGAGTTCAAAAAAACTGGAAAGTATTGTATACTATGAGCGTTTTGTTGTAATACAATCAGGTATACGTGCCGATAAAGGTCAGAATTATGGTGACTTGTTGACAGAAGAAGAATATCTGGATATACTGGACACCCTTCCCAAGGACAACCAACACCTCCCCGAAGAGGATCCCAACAAGTTTATTGCTAAAATGGGAGCTGAGGCAATTCATGAATTGTTGAAGCGCATCAATCTGGACCAGTTGAGTTTCGACCTTCGTAATGCAGCTGCCAATGAAACATCTCAACAGCGTAAGGCCGATGCCCTAAAGCGTTTAAGTGTGGTTGAGAGCTTCCGTGATGCCAATACCCGGATAAACAACCGTCCAGAATGGATGGTGATGCAATATATTCCGGTGATACCGCCAGAATTGCGCCCTTTGGTTCCTTTGGATGGAGGTCGTTTTGCTTCCTCAGATCTGAATGACTTATATCGTCGGGTGATCATTCGTAACAACCGCTTAAAAAGATTGCTGGAGATTAAGGCTCCTGAGGTGATCCTGCGCAATGAAAAAAGGATGCTGCAGGAAGCAATTGATTCTTTATTTGATAACAGTCGTAAATCCAATGCAGTAAAAGCAGAGGGAGGGCGTGCTTTGAAGTCACTGAGTGACGTGCTTAAAGGTAAACAAGGGCGCTTCCGGCAAAACCTGTTGGGTAAGCGTGTTGACTATTCCGGACGTTCGGTTATTGTGGTTGGTCCGGAATTGAAAATGCATGAATGTGGTTTACCTAAGGACATGGCCGCAGAGTTGTTCAAACCCTTTATCATCCGAAAACTTATCGAAAGAGGGATAGTGAAAACAGTGAAGAGTGCCCGTAAACTTGTTGATAAAAAAGAAGCGATAATCTGGGATATACTGGAAAATATTCTGAAAGGGCATCCCGTAATGCTAAATCGTGCTCCAACACTACACCGGCTTTCAATCCAGGCCTTCCAGCCAAAACTTATCGAGGGTAAAGCCATTCAGTTACATCCATTAGTAACCACGGCATTCAACGCTGATTTTGATGGTGACCAGATGGCGGTTCACGTACCTTTAAGTAATGCAGCAATTCTTGAAGCACAATTGCTGATGTTGTCCTCACACAATATTCTGAATCCGCAGAACGGGACACCGATCACCCTTCCTTCACAGGACATGGTATTGGGTCTTTATTATATAACCAAAGGTAAAAGGTCAACTGATACAGAAAAGGTAAAAGGTGAAGACAAGTCATTCTATTCTGCCGAAGAAGTCATTATTGCATATAATGAAAAGAAGATTGATCTTCATGCCAATATAAAAGTCAAAGCTGATTTCAGAAACCCCGACGGCACCTTAATAAATAAGTTGATTGTTACTACTGTAGGTCGGGTAATCTTTAATCAGCACGTGCCTAAGAGTGTAGGTTTCATCAATTCACTGCTTACTAAAAAAGCATTGCGGGAGATCATCGGCGATATCATCAAATGGACCAGTGTGCCTACAACCGCTAAATTCCTTGACGATATTAAAACACTTGGTTACCGTATGGCATTTCGAGGTGGTTTATCATTTAATATTAATGATTTGATCATTCCGGAAATCAAGCAGGACATGATAAATAATGCCCAGGTAGAAGTTGATGAAGTGTGGGAGAATTATAATATGGGTCTAATCACGAATAACGAAAGATATAACCAGATCATTGATATTTGGAGCCGTGTGGATACCAAAGTTACTGAAACTTTGATTCGTGAACTTGCTGCAGATAAGCAGGGCTTCAATTCGGTATATATGATGCTAGACAGCGGAGCACGGGGTAGCAAACAACAGATAAAGCAGCTTGCAGGATTACGGGGTCTTATGGCCAAACCGCGTAAATCAGGTTCATCAGGCAGTGAGATCATTGAAAACCCGATACTAGCCAATTTTAAAGATGGCCTAAGCGTTTTAGAATATTTTATATCCACCCATGGAGCCCGTAAAGGTCTGGCTGATACAGCGCTTAAAACAGCTGATGCAGGTTATCTAACCCGCCGTCTGGTAGATGTTAGCCAGGACGTGGTGATTAATGAGGAAGATTGCGGTACATTACGTGGTATTGCTACTTCTGCATTAAAGGACAATGAGGATATTATTGAGGCTTTAAGCGACAGGATCGAAGGGAGGACCTCGTTACATAATGTATATCATCCTTTAACAGAAGAATTATTGATCTCAGCAGGGGAAGAGATAAGTGCGGAAATGGCCAAACAGATCGATGAAAGCGGTATTGAAGTCGTTGAAATACGTTCAGTTTTGACCTGTGAAAGTAAACGCGGAGTTTGTGTAAAATGTTATGGGAAGAATCTGGCTTCAGGTATGCTTGCACAAAGGGGTGATGCGGTAGGTATCATTGCAGCGCAAAGCATCGGTGAACCAGGTACTCAGCTGACTTTGCGTACCTTCCATGTGGGTGGCGTTGCTGGTTCAGCATCAGTTGAATCCACACTACCTGCTAAGTTTGATGGAACACTTCAGTTCGACGGGTTACGTACAGTGCATACTGAAAATCATGAAGGAAAGAAAATAAATGTTGTCATTGGCCGAACCGGTGAGATCAGGAATATTGATGTGAAGTCTGACCGTTTATTGAATACTATGCATATTCCATATGGTGCCATACTTAATGTCAAAGATGGACAGAAGGTCACCAAAGGTGATATAATTTGTACTTGGGATCCATTCAATAATGTAATAGTTGCAGAAATTCACGGAAACATCAAATTTGAAAGTCTTATCGAGGGAGTTACCTATCGGGATGAAGCTGATGAACAAACTGGACATAGGGAAAAAGTGGTCATCGAAACTAAAGACAAGACCAAACTTCCTTCGATCCATGTAGAAGGAAAGGAAAAGAAAATATATAATCTGCCTGTTGGATCGCATATTGTGGTGGAAGAAGGTGATGATGTTAGAAGCGGCGAGGTGTTGGTAAAGACCTCATGGGTTGAATACTCATAGCAGCATTTTCCAGCATTACTCCGCCTGAAAAATATTTTCTTGGGGCAG
>JANYAL010000217.1 GCA_025361325.1 Bacteroidota bacterium | reverse complement strand
TTGAGCCCTTCCTGGTAATACCGGAAGCTAAAAAGGGTCCCCGGAACCAAGGGTACTTGCTGTATCGTTAACATTGAAAAAAAATGTAATAGATCATTCAGGTGTCTTCTCACCATTGATCTCCTTTGCCTCTGTTTGCAGGAGGTCAAATACGATGATCTCATTATCACCCTTTTTGAGCCATGGTGCCGGACAAAATAAGCGTTGCTGGGGGCCCTTGTTCCAAAAGCGGCCCAGGTTATGGCCGTTGACATATACCATGCCTTTCCTGTAATTATGCATGTCAATATAGGTATCACCGGTTGAGGCGAGGTGGAAACGGCCTTTAAAAAAAATGCCCTTCCTGCCGGTACTCAATTTGTCCGTTCCGGCGATATGGGTCAGGAAATGTTCATCCATGGGTAAGGGGTAAATATCCCAGTTCATGAGTGTCATCCCGTTCAGGGTCACCCTTTCCGTAATGCCCTTTGGATCCATCATGTACTGAGCGAAGTTGATATGTCCCATACCCTCCATTAATATGTCAAGAACGGGCTCGGTGCTGTTTGATTTAGGCAGTTCCACCGTCCATTTTCCACCATCCCGGTAAACAGTATCGATGAATTTTCCGTCAATAAAGACAAGGGCAAAGTCATGCGGCGCGGTGATGGTCAGCTTTCCGCTCTTGTGGCCAATCAGTTTTGTCCTGTACAGCATCAGTCCCTGGTTCTGGCCGAAGGCTTCCATGGGTTTGGGTTGCACAGAGAACCGGGGAGCGGGTAAATAATCCCATATAGAACTGAAAGCGCTCATGGGTATGGGCGGGATCACTATGACAGGGATCACTTGCGGCAGCCCGGGTAACTGGTGACCGGTATACTTTGCGATCAGGTTGCGCAGCATGAAATATTTCGGGGTGGGCTGTCCCTGTTCATTGATCGGCGCATCATAATCGTAACTCGTTACGTGCGGTTGGTATTGGGTGCCTGAAAAGGCATTAGCCCCGGCGGTAAAGCCAAAATTGGTGCCTCCGTGTACAACATAGAGGTTGAATGATTTCTTATGCTGCAGGAGATATTCCATTTCCTTCTTCAGGTCGTTGGTATCGGGGTGCTGCCATGTCTCGCCCCAATGGGTAAGCCAGCCGGGGTAGGTTTCGCTGCTGAATGCCGGCACATCCGGGTCTGCTTTGCCTGCCTGTTCAAAATCCCCGTCATTGCTGCCGCTGTCGAGGCCGATGGCCGTTCCCTTCAGGTGCCCTGCCTCAAGCATAAACGGCGTAGCACCGTCGGCGGTATAGAAGGGCACTTTGATGCCGTTACGGATCCATGCCCTGCGCAGGGCCTTCAGGTAATTCATATCATTGCCGTAACTGCCGTATTCGTTCTCAATCTGTACCATCAATATTGGTCCGCCATGGATGCACTGCAGCGGGGCCAGTTCTTTCGCCAGGTGCGTAATGTATTTATCCACGGCTGCCATATAACGGCTGTCCATACACCGTAATTTGATGTCGGGGTATTTCAACAGGTAAGGGGGTATACCTCCCAGGTCCCATTCTGCGCAGACATAGGGCCCCGGCCGCAGCAGCACCCACATGCCTTCGTCCTGGCAGGTACGGATAAACGTTGCAACATCTTTATTGCCGGTACGAAAATCGAATTCCCCTTCTTTTTGTTCCTGGTAATTCCAGAAAATATAGGCTGCAATAGTATTGCATCCCATGGCCCTGGCCATCTGTATGCGTTGACGCCAGTATTCCCGTGGTATACGGGCGGGGTGCATTTCCCCGCTGATGATCTGGAAGGGTTTGCCATCGAGGAGGAAATCCGACCTGGTTAATGAGAAGCTATGTATTTGTGAAAATCCTTTGCATGTAAAAATTGTAAATAGTAATAATAATATACTTTTCATAAATATGCATTAGGTTATAAAGCAAGTGTTTTTCTTCCTGGCGAACCTGGTGTATCTCTCCGCTGATTAAAGTTACAAAAGGTAAGTAGTCAGTATCACTTCCGTTGACGGAAGGCTTTGTCGGTTCTCCCCTTCAGGAAGGGCAAACCGGCTTTTGATTTCTATTTTGCTTTTAATACATCGTATAAAGATTTTATTTTCAGATCCGATGCATGATTCCTGATCTTTACTCCCTTTTGTATAAATACCGTTTTTATCTCGCCCGCTTTCATGTCAAAATAATTATCTGAACAAAATGAGGTATTATCATTCCGGGACACACAAACATATTTTGCGTCTTTACTGCTCTTGATGGTTAAGATGTTGTTCGTTAATTCCATTGTGAATATTGGCTTTTCCAACTTCAGGTCCTTTGGATATACGGTATCTGCAGCCGGCAGCACATCATTCCGGTACGCTTCTTTAACTGCATACCAGGCCGCCTTGGGCTGCCTGCTGTAATCTGTGATGCTCCAACTGGCTACGGGCCAGCAGTCGTTCAATTGCCAGAGGAGGGTTCCCATATTGCGGGGATATTGACTGCGTTGTACGGCGATTGCATTTTTAAGGATATAATACTGCATACACTGTGTCAGGTAACTATATTCTTCCAGGGTGAGCTTTGAAAGTGTTGAGGCGTCGGTAAAATAGCGGGTAAGATAATGATCTATTTTATTGAATCCGTTCACGGCTTTCTGATGGGCCTGGATGATGGGGGAGTTCAGGATCCTGTCGCCGGGCAGGGTAAAACTGGTACACGTATTCCAGTTGGGCATGGATTGCATACCGTATTCGCTGATGAATCTTCCAGTCCTGGTTTTGAATATTTCCCAGTCCTCCAGTCCCCACCAGAGTCCCCAGTAGTGACTGTCGCCTTCGGTCATACTTTCGGCATGTCCCCAGCCATGCATCGGGGAAGTGGAGATATAGGGTCTGTTGCCATCGTTTTCGTGTATCCATTTGGGTATACTGTCTTTGAACATACGTTCATAGTTGTGCCATACCCTTGCCGAATCAATGCCATGCAGTTTAAAATCTTGCTGCCAGCCCCAGTTATGCCAGGCCTCGTCTACCTCGTTATTGCCACACCAGAGCACGATACAGGGATGGTGACCCAGTCGGTTGAGCTGGTATTTGATCTCTTCATGAACATTGTTAAAGAAATGTTCATCTCCCGGTACCATGCCGCCGGCGAACATCAGGTCCTGCCAGACCATGATGCCCAGGGAATCGCAGAGATCATAAAAGGCATCATCCTCATAGATACCGCCGCCCCATACGCGCAGCATGTTCATGTTGGCATCTTTGGCGCTTTGCAGCATCCTGCGGTAATCGGCCTTTGTTAAACGGGGCAGGAACATATCGCCGGGTATCCAGTTTGCTCCCTTACAGTATATGGGTGTACCGTCTTTTTCAAAATAAAACGATGTTCCTGATGTGTCTTTATTTTGTACCAGCCTGACGGTATTGGTATTTCCCCTGTAATACACCCAAAACCGGGGACCATTCCAGGATTCAAGTTTTATCTTTTTCCAGATGCCGCAGGTTACGAATTTGGGTCCCCAATCCCACCCAAAATGGTATTGTGCTTTTCGGACAAATACCCGGTTATTGTCCGGCAATACAAGGGGTAGCATGGCCCTGGCCAGGGAGTCTGCTTTTCGTTGTGCGGAATAGAAGTGTATGGAGAGCAGGTTCTTTGTTCTCCTTAAGAGCTTCTTCACTTGTATCCCCCATCCCCGGAACATATTATCGGCCTGCAGGATGCAAGTACCATTCAGGTATACGTCGGCGTAAGTGTCCAGTCCGTCAAACTGCAGTACAATATGCTGTTTGGCAAAGGTTGCGGCATCCACGTCAAAGCTGGTGCGGTATTCCCAGTCGCGTTCCCCGATCCACTGCAGTTTGGCTTCATTGTCGCGGTCATAGGGGTCGGGTATCAGTTTATTATCGAGCAGATCGGTGTGTATGGTGCCGGGCACGGTTGCCTTGTACCATTTCTTATTTTCGGGGTGATAGAATTGCCAGTAGGTGTTGAGTTCTATGGAGGTTGTTTGTGCAGGCGTTACCCGGGCAAGAAGAAAAATGAGGAAGAAAATTGATACTGATTTCATTGATACCCATGTATTTGGATACGCATATTGTTTTGTCATGCTATGGGATGGTGCAGTGCAGCGATAAGGTTCCTGATCTCAGCTTCATCCACAGAAACCTTTTCAAGCTTCTCTTTCAGCCCTTCATTCATATAACGCATCATACTGCCAGTCCGGATCCTGGCGGAACTATGAAATTCTATGGCCCCGGTCTTCTCTGCAAGAGCCACAATATTATCTGAGCGTACACCACTGCCCGGCATGATGATGATCCTTTCTGCTGCCTTTTCGATCAGTTGTTTGATCAGTACGGCTCCATCCTGGGCATGGGGCTGTTGTCCCGAGGTTAGAATCCGTTCACAACCGATGCTGATGATATCTTCCATGGCCTGGAACGGATCCTTCGTCCGGTCGAATGCCCGGTGGAAAGTAACTTCCATGGGATAGGCCAGTTCCACCAGATGCCTGCAACGTTCTACATCCACAGTACCGTCTGCCTGCAGCATTCCGATAACCACGCCATCACATCCCAATGACTTGCAGATGCCCACATCGGTCCTCATGATCCTGTACTCTTCATCCCTATACAGGAAATCTCCACCCCGTGGACGGATGATGGGATACAAGGGAATATGTAATTTCTTCCGGGCGGCTTTGATGAATCCATAGGAGGGGGTGGTGCCACCTTCGGCGGGGTTATCGCAGAGTTCTATCCGGTGCGCACCGGCCAGCTGGGCAATCCCGCAGCTTTCGATGTTGAAACCTATTATTTCGAGGGAGCGGGGCATGGTGTTACTGACTTTTCAATTAAATGAGGTATTTCGACTCATGAACGATATTCTCTTTCTCACTCTTCACAGAAAATACAAACCCTTTCTGTATGGCATAGGCGCCGTATTGTCCTTTTTTGTTCAAGGCCAGGAACCCCACCTGGAGTGTCTTAGCCTTCGCTTTATCCCTTTTCACAATTCGCTCAACGGCCTTCATGCAGGCCATCTCGGGAGCATATCCCTGACGCATGAATTCTACGACCAGGTGTGTGCCACAGATACGGATCACTTCTTCGCCTACGCCGCTGGAGGTGGCAGCCCCCACTTCATTGTCTACGAACAATCCGGCGCCGATGATGGGTGAATCGCCCACCCGGCCATGCACTTTAAAGGCCATGCCGCTGGTGGTGACCGCACCGGAGAGGTCATTCCTTTTGTCCATGGCTACCAGACCCATGGTATCGTGATTGGCGGTGCCGTCCTCGAAAAAATTAGGAGCAAAGGGACCATGTTCCTTCTGATTTTCGATATTGATAACAGGTTTATATTCATTTTTCTTCAGCCAGTTGGCATACGCTTTTTTGGCATCTTCAGAAAGCTCTCTGCTTTCCAGCGGGAAACCGTTCTCCACGGCAAACTGCTGGGCTCCGTTACCAACGAGTATAACATGCGGTGTCATTTCCATCACTTTCCGGGCTACGGATACGGGGTGTTTGATTCGCTCAATACCGGCTACCGCACCGCAGTTGGCATGTTCATCCATGATACAGCTGTCGAGCGTAACGATGCCATCCCGGTCGGGGTAACCGCCCAGCCCCACGCAGCAGTTGATTGTATCTTCTATCTGCCGTGCCCCTGCTTCAACGGCATCCAGTGAACGGCCGCCGGCAGAGAGTATTTTCCAGGCTTCGGCGTTAACCGCCATGCCGCTGTCCCAGGTAGAGACCACGATCGGTGTTACAGTTGCATCGAAGCTGTTGGCAAATGATCGTCTGGCCGCCAGCAGTGGTGCCGCTAGTGCAGAGAGGTGAAGGAATTTTCTTCTGTTAAGCATAGATGCCGCACCCCCAAAAGGGCTTTCATTTAAAGGTTAATAATTTTATTTTATGGTCATCACCTGATGTCTGTTAAAAATAATTGAGCGCTTCCTGGTTCCCACTTTCCTTCAATGCTACGAAGGATGTTCCAGGTGGTCAATATTCATCGCTGAGTGCGAAAATCTGTTTCTTTGTTCTGAATTTCCCACGGGTAAAATCGGGTATGTCCTGTACCTGTCCGCCTTCGATAATGCTTTTTTCACTGAGGGGGGTTATGGAATACCAACTGGCCAGATCATACACATCGAGCGGGAATTCAACGCCCCGTTTGATACATTCAATGAAAGTGTGGTCAACAAAGAAGTCCATACCACCATGTCCTGCGCCTTCGGCATCCTTACCGTATTTTACCCAGAGGGGGTGGTCATGGTCCTTGAGCCATTGCTCGGTATTGTCCCAATGGTGACTGTGTTTCATCAGTTTTTCAAAATACAGGAAGCCCTGTGTGGGTCCGCCTGAACCAAAATCCTGCCAGATGCCTTCGGTGCCTTGAACCCGAAATCCCAGGTTGTAAGGGCGTTGCAGGGAAGTATCATGGGTGAGCAGGATGGTCTCCCCGTTGGTGCATTGGATCTGTGTATTCACCAGGTCGCCCTGTTGGAATTTTACTTTGGCATTGGGATGTTCTGTTCCTCCTTTGGGGTGCTCCACGATGTATTTATGCAGTCCCCTGGTCTTTGAAGCGATGGATGACAGTCTCATCATCCGGTTCCCTTTATTGATGTTGAGCATTACGGCAACGGGTCCCAGTCCGTGGGTAGGGTAGAGTTCCCCGTTGCGTTTTACATAATGATTGGTGCGCCATTGTGCCTCACTGTAGGCCCTGGGGCCAAACTCCACGCCACTGTCATAGGCCGTAATACCATCATTGAAGAGTACGCCACGGAGGTCGTGTTCATATCCGCCCTGTGCATGGAGCAGTTCACCAAACATACCTTTGCGCACCATGTTCAATACGGCCATCACATCCCTGCGGTAACATACATTCTCAATCATCATCAGGGGGATCTTTGTTTTTTCCGAAGTATTTACCACATCCCAGCAATCCTGTAGCTTCATAGCCCCACATACTTCCACGCCGGGGATCTTTCCGGCCTGCATAGCATCGATAGCCTGTACGATATGCCATTCCCATGGGCTGCAGATGACAACGGCGTCGATATCATCGCGTTTTAGCAATTGCTTGTAATCATGGTCACCATTCTTGTATACAACCGGTTCAGGACGGTTGTATTTCTTTATTTCCGCTATAGCTTCATGGATACTACGTTCCTGGGGATCGGCCAGGGCTACCACTTCCACATCGGGGCGCTGGCAGAAATTTCCGATATGTTCCTGGCTCCTGAAACCTGCACCTATTATTCCCACACGCACTTTTTCTTTCTTGCCAGGTGAAAAAGCCCTGATAGAATTGTTTATGCTGAGGGCAACCCCGGTGAGGGCCGTTGTTTTGATAAAATTTCTCCTGTCTACTGATCCTGGCATATAGTAAAATTTATGAAAGATGCATGGTTAGTTTATTGA
>JANYAL010000034.1 GCA_025361325.1 Bacteroidota bacterium | reverse complement strand
GAGTAGTTGTTTAACATCAGTATTATCGGGTAGTATAACTTCTGCGCCGGCAATCATTTGCGCTAATGCCTCTAAGAACTTTGCCCTGTACACCACCTGCATCGCTTTTACCGGGAACAAAAACCGGTAACTGTTTTTGATACCTTCTTTCCATTCGTTGCCATTGATAATGCCACCACCACTTACTATGCAATGGATATGGGGATGGAAACTTAACTGTTGTCCCCAGGTGTGCAGCACACTGATGATGCCGGGTACTGCACCAAGGTATTTGGGATCTTTGGCAAAGCAGAGCAATGTTTGCGCAGCAGCATCAAACAATAGTTTGTATAATAGCCGCCGGTGACCCATTACCAAAGGGTTCAACTCATGCGGGAGGGTAAACACCACATGGTAATACTTTACCGGCAGCAGTTCCTGCATCCGGGCCTCTATCCATTGCTGTTTCTTTATCGCTCCGCAATTAGGGCAATGCCTGTCTCTGCAACTGTGATATTGATATTTTATGTGACCGCAATCATTTCCTGTGCATTGATACACATGATAGCCGAGCGCTGCTGTACGGCAGATCTTTATACGTTGCAACACTTTGGCTACATGTGCATTGCTATGCACTTCCGTGACATGCCTTTGCAACACTTGCTGCACCGTTGCCCGCGGTGATGTATAAGATAACATGGTGCATCATTTTAAATTGGTTTTAATGATGTTGTTATCTTTTGCAAGCAATAAGGCATCGTAAGGATTAAAGATACCGTCAGTTCTTTTGGAACTGAGGTGCATGTACCGCAAGGTAGTTTGCAGGCAATTGTGACCAAGCAGTTCTTTAATTGTAAATAAATCTGTTCCGTTATCCAGTAAATGTGTAGCAAAACTGTGGCGGATAGAATGAATGGTATAGTGCTTGCTTTTCAAACCCACCTTCACCAATGCCTTTTGCATGATGTGTTGTATAGTGCGCACACTGTACCTTTTACCGGGCCTGAATCCATTGAAGAGATATTCTTTGGGTTTGTAAATAAGATAGTACGCCCTTAACTCCAGGAGTACTTGCTGCGACATAATGGTATAGCGGTCTTTGGCGCCTTTGCCCTGTACTACTTTGATTCGCATGTTTGTTGAGTCGATATCTGCTATTCTGCAATTAACGATTTCACTGACACGCATACCCGTACTGTACAACAACATCAATATAGTGCGGTGCTTAATGTTTTGCACGCCATCAATGAGCTTCATAATTTCTTCAGGCAACATTATTTCCGGAAGTTTATTGGAGGGCCTGGGATAAATAACGGTAGGAATTACATAAGGACGTTTGGCCACATGGCGCATAAAAAAGGCAATACCCTGCGCCGCCATTTTGCACTTTACCCGGCTGCATCCGAGAGTTTTACTCAGGTAAAGCAAATACTGAATAATCATCGGCTCGGTAAAATCCAATGGATCTACATCCGGATAATACACAAAAATAAAACGGAGCTCTGCCAGGTAATTACGAATAGTGAGAGGGCTGTAATGGCCAACAGATAAATACTGATTAGCTTTTTCCAATGCCGCAATAGCTTGCGGACTTAATGATTTTTTTTTCCATGATTCTGTAAATTTTATGGTTAAATAATAAATCTACAATTTACAGAATCTAAAACTCAGCGTCTGTATAGGCGATGTTAGTTCAACACGTAAATTTATGCTATAAGGCGCTACTCAACAAAAAAGATAAATACTGAAAATCAATGAGTTAACGTTATTCATTTTCAATTGTCGGTAGGACAATCCACCTACCATTCTATCTCTTCCTTTTGCATTAAATCGTCTAATGGGCTAATGATATTTACCAGTTTTTGCTTGCTTACGTGCAAATATCTTTCGGTTGTTCTTATATCAAAATGCCCCAATAAATCTTTTATAAATCTTATATCCGTTCCCTTATCCAGCAAATGAGTGGCAAAACTATGCCGTAAACTATGCACTCCTACATCCTTTTGCAGCACTGCCAGCAGGATAATATGATTACGCATGTAGCCTATAAGGAGCAGCCGGGAGTAAAACATATAGCCCACGAATTTTTAGCAGAAAGCTTTGCCTATGATAAACAGGCAGATACCTACACCTGCCCGGCAGGTGCCGTACTTAGCTCGCTGGGGACCTGGCATAATAAAAAGGGCGAAGCCAATGAAACCAGTTACCGTTTTAAAACTTATAGAACCGATGCTTGTAAATCCTGCGCATTAAAAAATCAGTGTACCAAACTTCCCAAACGCATTATCCAGCGCAGTGAATACCAGGATGCCGTAGAGCTTCATAATGAATACTTTTTAAAGTTGGCAATTTCGCTTTTTTGATTGTCATTATTGACAATTTGAAATACGAAATACCAGGTTATTTCTTTTTACGCATGATCCGGTCGAGCGGGCTTTCAATCTGGCCCAAATTCTTATTGCTCACCCTTGCATAGCGTAGCGTTGTTTTGATGTCATTATGCCCAAGTAGTTTTTGTATATAGCTGATATCGGTACCCGCTTCCAGCAAATGAGTGGCAAAGCTATGACGCAGGCTATGAAAACTGCATTGTGGCGGCAAACCCAGGTCTTTATAAGCTTCCTTAAAGATCATCTGTGCTGACCTGGCTGAATAATGTTCCTTGTTATCCTGCCCTTCAAATAACCAGAACCGGGGACGATACACTTTATAATATTCCCGCAATATCTCCAGGAAACTATGGCTCAATGTAACTACCCTGTCTTTCTTTCCCTTGGCACGGTTAATGTAGATCTGCATCCGGTCGGAATCAATATCGGTGAGTTGCAAACTGATCACTTCACTTACCCTTAACCCTGCACTGTAGGCAAGAAGCAGTAATGCTTTGTGCTTGAGGTTTTGTATGGCCAGTAAACCGCCAATGATCTTTTCTTCACTGATCACCTTGGGTAAGATGAGCGGTTTTTTGGGCCGCGGAATGTCTATAAATATTCTTTCCCGGCGGAGCACCTGCTCAAAATAAAACTTGATGGCATTCATCCGGCTGTGAACCGTATTTTCTGTCAGTCCCAGTTTTGCCATGCACCAGATGAGGTACCGTTTGATCTCTTCAGATGTAAGTTCCTGCACTTTTTTGTTATTGAGCAGGATGAGTATTTGCATGAATTCATTTTTGTACGTCCGTATGGTACTGCTGCTATACGCCTTCATCACCAACTGTTTCAAAAATTCTTCCATCGCCTGTTTATTGTTTTCACTGATGGAATAATTTTTTACCGGCTGAATATGCTGTTCAGGCACTGCCGGCAAGGGTTTCGATGCCGGGATTCGCTTTATAGTTTGGCCATCAGTTACAGGTTTTAAACGAAAATGCATCTGTTCTTTGAGCGAAGCGGTTTCAATGACGGCAACTCCTGTCAACATGATTTGTAGTTGATTAACGGCATCCCTGCTAAAAGGCATGTGCCATTTATTTAATGTCTTGCTCCATCTGATGCCGGGGATCTGTTTGATGATGCCATGGATCATATCATCTTTTGCAAACAAAAGTGCAATGCGTTCTTCGCCGCTGTGCTGCACAAGGGAGAGTGCAATTACTTTCATGGGTGAAAAGTTTGGTACGGTAGAGGGTATACATGTAGGAGATTTTGAGAAATGGCACAAAAAATGTGAACGCCTCCGCTTGTGAAACCGCAAACGGCGGCGTTCAAAATAATAAAAATCGCATCATGCCCGGGATAACAGCAGCATACACCCGTAATTTGGCCATGACCTAAAACGCAATACAGCAAAGCGTTTGAAAGAATTATGTGCCCTTTTAAAAAAAATAATTTGGAAGTATAAAACTTCCTCCTTTATATTTGCACCAGTTCTTTATTTATCACTTATCAAGAAAGGCAGAGGGTAATGGCCCGATGAAGCCTTGACAACCTATCGCATTGT
The DNA here is from genome assembly GCA_025361325.1 of Bacteroidota bacterium. Classification (GTDB taxonomy): domain Bacteria; phylum Bacteroidota; class Bacteroidia; order Chitinophagales; family Chitinophagaceae; genus Ferruginibacter. Next base: position 557 of record JANYAL010000034.1, on the reverse strand, counting down.
AGTCCTTGTTCATAAGAGACTGCAACCAGATAAGGTGCCAATTCCATCCAGTCTAAGACTGGACAGATAAGTCAGATTAACAGCTCATAAATATCCGCAACATATTAATAGCTCATCTGATTCATCGGGTGAGCTTTTTTTTGTCCTGCAGGTTCTAGGCCTTACGGATATTGAACCACCCTAAGGTCTCCTGGTAAGTTGATGAACAGAACCGTATCAACATCATTCATCAAAAAAACGAACCACCATGAGCAACGCCACCCAACTGATCCACAGCATTCCCTCCGACCCCCTGACAGGTGCCATCAGCGTACCCATTTATCAAACCAGCACTTTCATCCAGGAGGCGCCTGGTGTGAACCAGGGATATGATTATGCCCGCACCAATAACCCCACCCGGGCTGCGCTGGAAAGCCTGATCGCCACACTGGAAAAGGGTGCCCAGGGTGTGGCCTTTGGCAGCGGACTGGCAGCCATAGACGCCGTTGTAAAACTATTAAAGAGCGGTGATGAGATACTGGCTGTGGATGATATCTATGGCGGGGCATTCCGCCTCT
>JANYAL010000031.1 GCA_025361325.1 Bacteroidota bacterium | reverse complement strand
ATCCATTAAATACTGTGCATTTACGGCAACTGAGTCTGAAGGGGACAATCCATTCAAAATCTGTATCTGGCCCTTATTTAAAATACCAGTGTTAACATTAAGCGCTTTAAATCCATTTCCCGTTTTAAGGAATACCACTTTTTCCATACCCATGGACAATACAGATTCCTTGGGTAACCAGTAGGCATCTTTTGAATTTCCAAAAATGGTGGCCTTTATCTGGCTGCCAATCGGTATTTTCAAAGCACTGTTGTTGAAATACACCCTCACTGTAAGTGTTTTGCTGTCTTTTCGATAAAACGGTTCAATAAAATTAATGATAGCGCTGAAATCTTTTCCAGGAGCTGTTTCAGGAATAATCCTTACCGTGTTCCCCTTTTTCACTAGGTCCTGGTTAATACCATAGATATTCAGCAAGGCCCAGGCCTGATCGGGATTGTACACTACAAAGACAGATTGGCCTTTTTGTACATACATGCCTTCTTTTAAAGAAAGTTCTTCAGTGATCAATGCAATGTCTTTCATGCCGACCGGCGGAGTATTCATTGTACTACTCATTGCTGATTCATGAATATGGCCACTGTAATTACTATATACTGCAATGGTAAAGGAAGGATTATTTGTTCTTATGACTTGCTGTAATTGCTCATTGCTCATTCCAAGCAAGAGTAATTTATCCTTAGCTGCCTGTATAAATGTCGTATTACCCGGATCGTTCTTAATAAGAAACAATAAATTTTGCTGTGCCGTCATCATTTCAGGGCTGTATATATCCATGATGCGTTGACCTTTACTGATCTTCTGGAAGCGATAGCGGACATATAATTTCTCGATCCTTCCTGCTACTCTTGATGAAATACTGCCGATCTCCCTTGTGTCATACGCAATATTTCCCAATGCCTCAATTTCGATCTGTTCTTCTCTTTTCTGAATAGTTGTAATTGGAATGGAGGAAAGCACAAATTCATTGGTTGGTTTTGTCAGGGATTCTAATTTTACCTGTTGCTGCTGTGATGAATACTCATCTTTTCTTTTTTCATTACAGGCAGCTAAGCCAATAAGCAATAGCCAGCAGGCAATGGGCAACAGGCGATTGGCTATAGACAATTGCATATATGTTTTTATTCTTTTCATTTCTTTTCTATTAATCGTTCCAATGATACCTGCCCTTTTAGCACTTGGTTCAATATTTCAGTATATTCCAACTGCGCCATGTATAAAGTTTCCCAGGCATCATATAACATGAATAATTCTTCCGTGTTCTGCTCATAACCCAATTGCATGGTCTTGTAATTATTCTTCAAAGCTGGTATGATATTATCTTCATAAAGCTTCAACTGCTTCTTCTTTAGCTCTAGTTCATTTCGCATACTATAAGCCATACCGCTATATTCATTTACCATCATTTCTTTTTGTGACTGCAAGGATGTGGCTTTCCATTTAAGGCTTTCAATATTGGCTTTATTCATCTTGGAAGACCATTTGGCCAGTGGGAGTTTCATCATGCCCATTAATGTGTATTGCATGGGAAATCCGCCGAATCCAAACATGTGTTCATACCGAATGCCGAATTGGGGTTTCAGACTTTGTCTTTCCGTTTCCAGTTTAAGAAAAGTGAGATTGATGTCTTTATCGATGGCTTTTAGATCGCTGCGATTCTGATAAAAAAGTGTGCTGTCAAAAACCATCATCGAATAATCATTTATGCGGTAATTGGTATCAATGTCAAACTCTACCAAAGGGTTCCTGCCCATCAAGGAGTTGATATTGATTCGTTTTTCTTTAATATCACTTTCAAACATCAACTGCATATTCTTTACATTGCCTAATGCAGCTTTCGCTTTATAATAAGCGCTGATCTTTTCCAATCCGTTCTTGTAGCGTATCTCCGCATTTTTGATCATAAAGTCCAGCAACTTTTCATTCTGCTCAAGAATTGCCAGTTTCTTTTTTAGAATTATCCATTCATAGTAAGACTGCTTTGCATCACTGATCAATTCATTCAAACTAGCATTCTTTTTTTCTTTTTCAACGGATGACATGGCCTGCATATAAGCGGCGTCAGCATTCTGTTTCTTTTTATTGGGAATCATCTGCTGCCCACCGATCATGTACTGCCCCATGCCGGTGGCACCCATATCATCTTTCTTCCAGAGTTTTGGATCATAAGGAACCATCCAGAAACCCGAACTGAACTCGGGTGGCATCCAGCTTTTTGCTCCTTTTGCAGCTTCATCCATAGATCTGATATCAGCATCATACATTTTTATCACAGGATGTTTACTTCGGATCTCATTTATAATATTGTCAAGATTCATTTGTTGTGCGTGCAAGCACTTGCCCGCAACAATGAACATGAACATTACGATGATCTGTTTTTTATTTGACATTGATTATTTCAATTTTACCGTTACGTTTTAATTCAGATTCTTTTACCATTTCAAGTATAACCGGGGTTACAAATAGTACATAGATAATAGTTGTGATAGTTCCCCCGATCAATGGGATCGTTATTGGCCGCATCACATCACTTCCAACACCGATGGCCCATAGAATGGGTATAAGGCCAAACAATGAAACAGAAACTGTCATGATCACAGGGCGCAGGCGTTTAGTGGCACCGACAATTATATATTCTCTCAGGTCAGTCTTTGAAATGGTATCTCTTGAATTCCCCTTATCTGTCACTAGGTTGATCATGGCCTGGTTCAAGTAGATCGTCATCAACATCGCCAGTTCCACGGCCATACCGAATAAAGCAATAAAGCCAACGGCCACGGCAACTGATAAATTCACGTGATAGAAATACACCAGGAAAACACCTCCTGTTAAGCTAAAAGGCACGGTAATCATCGTTAACAACGATTCCTTAAAGGAGTGATAGGTGAAATAAAGCACCATAAAAATAATTACCAGTACGATGGGCATCACAATTTTTAAAGTACGGTTAGCCCTCAGTTGATTCTCCCATTGACCACTCCAGTCTAAAAAATATCCCTTTGGCATTTCGCCGATCATCGCATTCAGTTTCTTTTGTGCTTCAGTAACTGTACTTCCTAAATCTCTTCCTCTCACGTTAAATAAAACAGTGCCCCTTAATAAAGCATTTTCAGAATTGATCATGGGCGGCCCTTCAGAAATAGTAATATCGGCAACGGCTTCCAGGGGAACTGGGCCAAAACCCATCGTCTGCACTTGCAGCCGTTTTATTGCCTGGATATTATTCCTGAAATCCTGGCCAAACCTGGCATTGACAGAGAAACGTTGTCGGCCTTCTACTGTAGTTGTCAATTTCATTCCGCCTAATGCACTTTCAACGACTGCATTAACATCATCTACACTCAAACCATACCTGCTGATCTCTTCTCTTTTTACAGTAATATCAATATACTTACCCCCTGTAATAGGTTCTACATAGAGATCCTGAACACCGGGGATACCTTCCAATTGATTTTTTATTTTTTGAGCAAAGGCATAAATAGTATCGAGGTTTTGTCCGAATACTTTTACGCCTACATCAGTTCGAATGCCGGTAGAAAGCATATTGATACGATTAATGATAGGTTGCGTCCAACCATTCCTGATCCCAGGTATTTGCAACTTTTCATTGAGTTCATGGATAATATCGTCTTTTGTTATTCCGGGTCTCCATTCATTTCTCGACTTTAATAGTATAACAGTTTCGATCATGCTAATCGGTGAATTGTCCGTTGCCGTATTGGCCCGACCTGCTTTACCTAAAACATTGGTTACTTCAGGTATTGTTTTAATAAGTTTATCCTGAACCTGCAGGATCCGTTTCGCTTCTGAGTTTGACACATCAGGCATGGAAATGGGCATAAAGAGAATAGAGCCTTCATCTAAAGGAGGCATAAATTCTGAACCTAAGCGAGTTAACAGGAAAATTCCGGCAACCAATGATATTAGACCAATGGCAATAACAGTTGCCTTGAATTTTAAGCATAATTTCAAAACTGGTTTGTATAACCTCTCCAGCGTGCGGGTGATTGGATTAGCGCTTTCTGGTCTAAGGTTGCCATGCAGGAAAAAAGAGATCAATACCGGGGCCAATGTAATGGCCAGGAAAGCATCTACCAACAGAATAAATGTTTTTGTCCATGCCAGGGGGCTGAATAATTTTCCCTCCATGCCCGTTAATAAGAATACGGGCAGGAATGAAACAATAACTACCATGCTGGAAAAAAACACACCCGGCCCCACTTGTTTGGATGCCTTGCCGATAATTTCAAGATGTTCTTCCTGCGTTAAAATTGGTTTGCGTTTTCGGAATATATTTTTCAAGGAAAACAATTTTAATTGGTTATTTTTTTTGTTTTTTCTATTTGCGCCTCCGAGAGATAACGATAGGAATTCTCGACCATTACAATACCATCATCCACCACCACACCAATAGCTAAGGCAATACCTGTCAATGACATAATATTAGAAGATATGCCAAAGATTTGAAGCAGAATAAAACTTATTGCAACCGATATTGGCAATTGAATAAGAATGATAACAGCGCTGCGCCAGTGAAAAAGGAAAATGATTACCACAATGGAGACCGTTATCAATACTTCAACCAGCGTTCCTTTTATTGACGCAATAGCCTCCTCGATCAACGTGCTCCTGTCGTAAGCAGTGTGAAATTTCACACCCGCCGGTAACCCTCTTTCTACGTCTTTCATTTTCTGTTTAACTGCGGTAATTACCTTATCCGCATTTTCTCCATACCGCATTACAACAATACCACCCACTACTTCCCCCTCACCATTCTGATCAAAGATGCCAAGGCGCAGATCTCCACCCATTTGAACAGTAGCAATGTCTTTAACACGAACAGGAATACCGTTATAATTGCCAACTGCAATGCCTTCCAGGTCTTCCTTATCCTTTACATAACCCAAGCCGCGAATTATATAAGCCATATCGCTTATTTCAAATTTCCGTCCGCCAACATCATTATTATTCGCTCTCACTTTATTCATAACATCCATCAGGAAAACATTATAATATTGGAGTTTGACAGGGTCAACTACTAACTGGTATTGTTTTTCAAAACCGCCGAAAGAAGCCACTTCCGCAACGCCGGGAACGGTTTGCAATGCAAATTTTACGTACCAATCCTGCAAGGCACGTTGTTCTCCGAGGTCCATTTTTTTTGCATCAAGAGTGTACCAGAAAACGTGACCTACACCTGTTCCGTCGGGACCAAGTGTTGGAGTGATTCCTTGTGGCAATAATCGCTGTGCATAATTCAATCTTTCCAATACCCTCGTACGAGCCCAATACACATCTACATTTTCTTCAAAAATGATATAGACAAAGCTCATCCCGAACATGGAAGTGCCTCGAATATTTTTGATCTTGGGAATACCCTGAAGATTGGATACTAGTGGGTAGGTAACCTGGTCTTCGATCACTTGAGGGCTGCGGCCCATCCATTCTGTGAAAACGATCACCTGGTTCTCGCTTAAATCAGGAATGGCATCGATAGGGTTCTGCTTGATTGAGTATATGCCCCAAGCAAAGAGGCCTGCTGATATCAG
>JANYAL010000007.1 GCA_025361325.1 Bacteroidota bacterium | reverse complement strand
ACTGCCGAGATGCGCCATAAGGGTAAGCAAAGCGACTTGCCGGATAAATGTGGACTTGCCGCTCATATTGGGGCCGGTTAAAATGATGATCTGTTGTACCGTTGGATCGAGATAAATATCATTGGGGATAAATGCTTCATCTGGGGGAAGGTTCAGTTCTATGACGGGATGACGACTGTCTTTCAGGTCCAGTTCATACCCTTCATGCAGCAGCGGCCTTTTATAATTGAAATGCAGGGCATTATTGGAAAAACAGGCCAGGCAATCCACTATGGCCATCACATTACCATTGACCTGAATGGGGGCAATATAATCCTGCAGTTCATTCAGCAGATCTTCGAAGATCCTCATTTCCAACTGCATTATCCTGTCTTCCGCTCCAATAATCTTTTCCTCATAATCCTTGAGTTCTGGCGTGATATAGCGTTCCGCATTGGCCAGGGTCTGTTTACGGATCCAGGTATCAGGCACTTTTGCTTTATGTACATTGGTCACTTCCAGGTAATACCCGAATACATTATTGAAACTAATCTTCAGGGATGAGATCCCGGTGGTTCGAGCTTCTTTTTGCTGCAGTTCGACCAGGTATTCTTTCCCTCCAGAAGCGATTTTTCTCAATTCATCGAGTTCGGCATGGATGCCTGATGCAATGACACCCCCCTTACTGCTGAGGGCAGGAGGATTCTCATTGATTTCCCGGTTTATTTTGTCGTATATATAGTCACAAGAATTCAGGGAATCGCCCAGTCTTTTCAAATAAGCATTATCAGCATCCGAGCATATCTGCTTGATCAGTTTGGTCTGATGCAGCCCCCTGGCAACCTGTAATACTTCGCGGGGATTGATTTTCTTAAAAGGCACTTTACCTGCCAGCCTTTCCACATCTCCCGCCTGCTTAACGGAATGGATGATCTTATTGCGCAACCCGGTTTCCCGGATCAGGAATTCTACGGTCTGCAAACGTTCATTGATCTTTGCTACTTCATTCAGTGGCATGATCATCCAACGATTGAGCATTCTGGCGCCCATCGGCGAAACGGTGTTATCCAATACCTTTAAGAGGGTATTACGACCATCGCCACCAAACAACTCCAGGTTTCGTATGGTAAAACGGTCCATCCACAAATGGTCTTCCCGGTCTATGCGTTGTACACTGCTGATATGTGCCAGGTTGGGATGTTCGGTATCTTTCAGGTAATGTAGTATGGCACCGGCCGCAATGATGCCGGCATGCAGGTTCTCTATTCCAAATCCTTTAAGGCTGTGCGTACCGAAATGTTTAAGCAATGATTCCGAGGCATAGGATTCTGCAAAGACCCATTCATCCAGGGTATAGGTAAAGAAGGATGTTCCAAAAAGCTCCTTGAAATACTTTTGTCTGTTGCGCTGAAAAATAACCTCAGCTGGCCTAAAACCCTGTATCAATTTATCGGCATAGGATACTTCGCCTTCCGCAACAAAGAATTCTCCGGTACTGATATCCAGAAAGGCAAGACCAACCCTTTCTTCCTCAAAATGCAGAGCAGCCAGGAAATTGTTGCTTTTGTTTTCCAGTAATTTATCGCCGGTGGCAACACCCGGTGTGACTATTTCAGTAACGCCACGTTTCACGATCCCTTTAGCAAGTTTGGGATCTTCGAGCTGGTCGCATATAGCAACCCGATAACCTGCTTTGACCAGTTTGTGCAGGTAGGTATCCAGTGCATGATGCGGGAAACCGGCCAGTTCGGCCGAAGCGGCATTGCCATTGTTCCTTTTGGTAAGTGTGATGCCCAGTACGGAAGATGCAGTGATGGCATCCTGCCCGAATGTTTCATAAAAATCCCCTACCCTGAATAATAATATAGCATCAGGGTATTTAGCCTTGATGGCATTATGTTGTGTCATTAAAGGGGTTTCTACACCTGCTTTTGCCATGAAGAACAAAAATACGGGTTTGCAAAATAAAAGAGATGTAGATTGAATGATGCCTTTAATGCCTGAACAGGACCATAAAAAAAATCAGTTCTCCTGTTTGGTCAGAATTTCTTTCTTCATTTTTTCCCATAGACCGTCAAAACTCTGGTGGTTGCCTTCCAGCCATTTTTTGCTTAATGACCTCATCTTTTCATTTCGGACTTCCCGGGTAAGTGTAAAGAATGCAGTGATGACAGACTTGTCCTGATCAAAAGCGGACTGGTTATACATTTCTTTCAGTTGCTGTTCAAGCCGGATATTGGCAAATGCCATATCCTTTTCCATTGCTTCACGGAGCATGGTCTTTTCATCATAAGTACCTGAAGGGAGCATGGTCTTCGCTATGACAGGCATCAGTTCTATCAGGACGAGTATAATAACAATCAGGTAATACCGGAACTGCAGTTCCGGGTTGTTCTTTAAGAGGTTGTTCATCGCTTCCACCCGGGTGAGAAAACCATCATTGAGATATTTGTTAAAGTCTGACTGCCCGCTCCTGATGTCATTTTCAATGGTATTCAGCTGTTTTTCAGTACTGTCCAGAATGGGCCGTTCCTGGCTAAGCAAGTCCTGATATTCTTTGTCCAGTTTAAGATATTCCTGTTTTTTGGCTATTGCGATGTCCTGGATACCTATCTTTCCCGTACCTCCGCTACCATCCGTTTCGGCCAGGAAGTTCTCCCTTGCTTTGTCTACTGCTGCATATTTCCTTTCCATGCCATACCTTATACTGTCTTTTACCTGCTGCAATTCTGTTTTACGGTCATTATACAAAAGAACTAATTCCTGCCGCTTAATCTGTTTTCGTTTTTCATTATCCAGTGAGGTCTGCAGCCTGATCTCCTTATCGAACATGTATAACACAGCAGGCTGGGCCATAAAAGTACCGATGGTCAATGCAAGTAACCCCCTGAAGAGTATGGGCAGGAATTTCCGTTTATTGAACCTGCTGATACCTTTTATCAGGGCCCGGTCGATGGCCAATATAATGAATCCCATGAACAGTCCCAGCAAAATGGCCCCGGGTAAGGATGGGACGATCGTACTAAAAAAATAGGTCCAAACCAGATTTGCAAACCCCCATGTGGCCAATACGGTCATTCCAATGATCCGGAACCGGTTGCGATCGACAACGGCATCAGCCAGTAATTCTTTTTCTGCAGTTGACAGCCACCATAAGAATTGAGTAAATTGGGAAGGGGTATAACTTTCCCTTTGAGAAAGGGCAATATTTCTTTCCATACCGAATGATGAATTTGGTGAATAATTAATTAAGAATCAATCGAGGAGTTGTGTTGAAGAATGGAAAAATAGCTATTCTTTCCGGGATAAAGGAACAGAGTAAGAACTTATTTTTAATGGAGAAATACATTAACAGTTCATTAAGCCTTCATTTTAAACCATCATTTCATAAAACAGTCTATTCGTGTATCTTTGTGCGACCTTTTTAAAATATATTCTTTCTTCAAATAGAACAAATGAAAAAAAAATCAAGCAGCTTGCTTATTTTACTCTTTTCAGTCCTCACCATATGTGCTCAACCGCCGAAAGCGATGGGTTCCAATGATCCGGATGCCAAAAGGATACTGGATGCGGTTAGCTCCAAATTCAGGAGTTTCAAATCAGTTCAATCGAAGTTCACCTTAAAGATAGAGAACAGCAGTAACAAACAGTTAGAGAACAAAACTGGATCCGTTTATATGAAAGGATCAAGTTACCGCATCAGTATGCCAAACCAGGATATATTCTGCGATGGCAGCACAGTTTGGACGCTGGACAAGGCGGCCAAGGAGGTCACCATTACCAAACTGGACCCTTCTAACAATACAATCACCCCCCAGAAGCTATTCACCAATTTCTACGACAAGGACTTTTTATATAAACTCAACGGGGAAAAAGCAGGTATCCGGGAAATAGAACTCACGCCGATCGACAAAAGCAAACCTTTTTTTAAAATAATCGTTCGCATTACCAGGGCCACCCAGACCATCAATTCCATCAAAGTATTTGAAAAGGCCGGCAACCGTTTCACGTACGCCGTAAATGGCATGAGCACAATGGGAAACATTGCAGCGGCCACATTCATCTATGATCAGACCAAATACCCTGACATTGAAGTTGTGGATCTCCGCTAGGCTTGCATTAAGGAAGATTGTTCATAATTACTTACCCCATCGAAATGTGTTGTTGGTAATACTAGCAAGGTCGAGTACCCGGTCAACTACTGTGGCTGCAAGATCCTCAATAGTACGTGGTTTACTGTAAAATGAGGGTGTAGCTGGGCAAATGATCCCTCCAGCTAACGTTACTGTCTCCATGTTCCTGATGTGAATCAGGTTATAAGGAGTATCCCGGACCACACAGATCAGTTTTCTTTTTTCCTTTAATATCACGTCTGCAGCCCGAGTGATAAGGTCATTGGATATACCACCTGCTATACGTCCCAGCGTTCCCAAACTGCAGGGTATTATGATCATGGTTTCGTACAGGCCTGACCCTGAAGCAAATGGAGCATTAAAATCCTGTTGTGAATAATATCTGACTGGCAAGGCATTGAAATCCTCATTTTCCAGTTCGGTCTTCCATACTGTTTTTGCATTTTCAGTCATTACTACTGACAACTCATCCCATTGGTCTTTTTTGGTCAATAGTTTATTCAATAGTATTTTTGGATATATGGATCCGCTGGCTCCTGTTATGGCAACGAAAATTTTTCGCATTACGTACCTTTTAATATAGATCTAAGCTACAAAACAATTGAATGATACAAAAGGTTATGAAAATATTGCTTTTTTTGCCCCTGTTGGCTTTGCTTTTATCTTCAATTCCACCCCCTGTTAATAAGATAAAATGGCTAAACTTTACAGAATTAAAAGCAGCTTATACCAAAAAACCCAAGCCCATCCTCATTGATGTTTACACCAGTTGGTGCGGCTGGTGCAAGGTAATGGATAAGGAGACCTACGATAATGAAAAGGTAGCTACCTATATAAATACAAATTATTATGCAGTAAAATTTGATGCCGAAACAACCGATTCGGTGAGCTTTGGTTCAAAGAACTATGGGTATAATCCTGCTTATAGGGCCAATGACCTTGCGGTTTCCTTTTTGAATGGGAATATGGGATTTCCAACGACGGTTCTCCTTTCTTCCCTAAATGCCAAGCCAGCGCCTTTGTCGGGGTTCATGAAACCAAATGAATTAGAGCCACCCTTAAAATATTTCGGTGAAGGAATTTATAAAACAAAGGATTTCAATCAATTTATGAGTGGGTTCACAGCAACCTGGTAACCTTAATTTCAGAACAGCATATTATATACCCCTATAGAATATGGTGCGATTCCTTTCTTAAAATCGTAATTTCCATTCTCAACTTTTTACGTGACAGCACCACCAAAACTCCAGCGCAGTCTCGGCCTTTTCCAATCCACCGTTCTTAATATGATTGATATGGTGGGCATTGGTCCTTTTGTGACCCTTCCTATTGTTATCGGGCTAATAGGGGGAATGTATTTATATGCCTGGATAGCAGGGGCCCTGCTTTCTCTGGTGGATGCCATGATCTGGAGTGAACTGGGCGCGGCCTATCCAATGGCCGGAGGAAGTTATAATTTTCTGAAAGAGGCCTATGGAAAGAACGGTCCGGGGCGCATGTTGAGCTTTCTATATGTATGGCAGACCATCATACAGGCACCGCTGGTAGCGGCTTCTGCAGCAATTGGGTTCTCGCAATATCTGGGATACCTGGTTCAACTGGATGTATTGCAGCAAAAAATGATATCAGGCGCTGTAATTCTGCTCATCACTTTTCTATTATACCGCAGGATCGACAGCATAGGCAAGATCGGTGTTCTGTTATGGTCAGGCGTTTTGCTGACAATGGGGTGGATCATAATCGGGGGTATTGTGCACGGAAATTTCGGGCAACCCCTACGCCAGATCAATACTGGTTTCAGCTGGGCTCACCTGGCTTCCTTTGCATTCGGACAGGCATGCATTAAATCTGTTTACAGCTACCTCGGCTATTATAATGTCTGTCACCTGGGTGGGGAAATAAAGAACCCGGGCAGGAATATCCCCCGGAGCATGTTTATATCTGTTATTGGCATTGCAGTACTTTACCTGGCCATGAATCTAAGTGTAACCAGTGTTATTCCCTGGCAGGAGATCAAGTTGATCAGCGATTCGGGGAACAGGGAATATATCGTAAGCCTTTTCATTGAACGGTTGTATGGTCACCAGGCTGCCATTATCGTTACCGTGATGATATTATGGGTTGCACTGGCCTCCCTGTTTGCATTGTTACTTGGCTATTCGAGGATACCCTATGCGGCAGCGAATGATGGCGCATTCTTTAAAGTCTTCGCAAAACTTCATCCTACCAAAAACTTCCCCTATGTAAGTTTGTTGGTGCTGGCAGGATTTGGATTTGTTTTCAGCATGCTCTTCAGGATGAGTGATGTTATCAGTGGTATCCTTGCCATGCGGATCATCATTCAGTTCATTGGCCAGGCCATTGGCGTGCTGCTGCTCAGGAAACGCAACGGGAAAAAGAATCTGCCATACAAAATGAAATTATATCCCCTCCCCGTTATTGTTGCAATTATAACCTGGTTGCTGCTTTTCAGCTGCACAGGATTGAAAAGCATCGTTTCTTTCGGTATCGTGTTGAGTACAGGCATTGTCACTTATCTTATACAGACCAGGATCAATAATAAAGGGCACTATGCTGCCCGCAGAGCCTAATATCAGAAGGAAGGCAGCCTGCTCAATTCCCTGAGCTGATCCTTTTCATATTCATAAGCTATGCATTGATTGCCGTTTGTTATGACAAAGAATGGAGCACGCAGGTGGATATTGTACCGCATCACCTGATCCATCACGGTCTGATTCAGTGAAATGTTCATTTCCTTGCATTCAATGATCATCCATGGCAATGATTTCCTGTCATAAACTACAATGTCAAATCGCTTTTTTAGTTCCCCCACATAAATCGTCTTTTCCACGGCGATCAGGGAGGAAGGATAATTTTCTACCCGTATAATATATTGCAGGAAATTTTGCCTGACCCATTCTTCCGGTGTCAGAGTGACCCATTGTTTACGTACCTCATCAAAGATGTAGGATGCGTCCTCCTCCTTTTTTATCCGGGGTTCATAAGGTGGGAAGTTGATGTTGATCATGTTATTTTACCATTCCAGCAAAAGATTTCAGTATATTTATCCAACAAAGAATTTAATGGAAAGATATGAAGACAAAAGAAGAAATAGTAAAGAACTGGTTACCCAGGTATACTGGGGAAAAACTGGAAAATTTCGGACAATATATCCTCCTCACTAATTTCAGCAATTACATTACCAGGTTCGCAGAATGGAACCGTGTTGAGGTGATCGGCAAAGACAGGCCCATGCAATGTGCAACGGCAGATAATATTACCATAATAAATTTTGGTATGGGTAGTCCGGGTGCTGCTACGGTGATGGATCTGCTTACCGCCATAGAACCCAAGGCCGTCCTGTTTCTGGGAAAATGCGGTGGGTTGAAAAAAAGGAATAAGGTCGCCGATCTTAT